>NZ_SMME01000870.1:85480-89714 GCF_009711465.1 Parendozoicomonas verongulae
TTATTCGAGTTTTTTTGCCTCCAGAGATGGCAGGAGATCTTCAACTCGCCGGATTGAAGAAAACCACCAGTGTAAGAAACATGGCCGGATAAGTCTGAAAATTCCAGACCATAAGATTGCAGGTAATGACCCCGGCCTTCTTCCATCTCCTGATAATAAGGAGTTGGGGAGAGCGGCTGCATATTGAGACGCAGCTGTTCCAGCTTTTCACCATCAGGGAGTGGTCGAGACACGCGTTAACTTCCAGAAATATCTATAGGTGCTGGAAGTATACGTTTGTTCTGGCTGCAATCGCACCCCCTCCTGCCAGCCTTCAAGCCATGCCCAGGCCGAAAACGACAGTGCCGGCATAAAAGCCGGCACCGGGGAGAACAATTTATACGACGATATTACAGTACATCGATGCTGTTCAGGTCACGGTGAGCCTGTTCCAGACGCTCAACCATGGACGTCTGTCCCTGACGCAGCCATGCCCGTGGGTCGTAGTACTTCTTGTTAGGCTTATCAGCACCCTCTGGGTTACCCAGCTGGCTCTGCAGGTAGCCTTCATTTTTCTTGTAGTAGTTCAGAACACCGTCCCAGGCTGCCCACTGAGTGTCAGTGTCGATGTTCATCTTCACGACGCCATAGGATACAGCTTCCTTGATCTCTTCCTGAGTGGAACCGGAACCACCGTGGAATACGAAATTCAGGGACTTGGCAGGCAGATCAAACTTCTCGGAACAGAACTTCTGGGAGTTATCCAGAATCTTTGGCGTCAGCTGAACGTTACCTGGCTTGTAAACACCGTGAACGTTACCGAAGGACGCTGCAATGGTGAAACGATGGCTGACAGGAGCCAGCTTCTCGTAAGCGTAAGCCACGTCTTCTGGCTGGGTGTACAGCATGGAGCTGTCCATACCCGTGTTATCCACACCGTCTTCTTCACCACCAGTGCAGCCCAGTTCGAATTCCAGAGTCATCTCCATCTTGGCCATGCGCTTCAGGTACTCGGCGCAGGTTGCGATGTTGTCTTCCAGGGGCTCTTCAGACAGGTCGATCATGTGGGAGGAGAACAGAGGCTTGCCGTTCTTCTCGTAAAACTCTTCACCGGCGTCCAGCAGTGCGTCAATCCAGGGCAGCAGTTTACGTGCCGCATGGTCGGTATGCAGGATCACAGGGATGCCATACGCTTCAGCAACAGCGTGAACGTACTTGGCACCAGCGATAGCACCCAGAGCCCCCTTAGGGCCTTCTTCTTTCAGACCTTTACCGGAGAAGTAAGTCGCACCACCGTTGGAGAACTGAACGATAACCGGAGATTTAACCTTGGCAGCCGCTTCCAGTACAGCGTTGATGGAGTCAGTACCAACAACGTTTACCGCAGGCAGAGCGAACTCACCAGCCTTGGCCGCTTCAAAGATTTTTTGAACGTCGTCGCCGGTTACAACACCAGGCTTTACTACATCAAGAACTTTCTGGGACATAAGTCTATTCCTGTTCAATAAACTGGATAATCCAACAAAAAAGGCAGATTATCGGTGATAACCTGCCTTCAAAAATCAGCCTTTGCGTGCTTCCAGCATCGCAACGGCGGGAAGCTTCTTGCCTTCTACATATTCAAGGAAGGCACCCCCACCAGTAGAGATATAGGAAACCTGTTCCTTGATACCGTATTTATCCACCGCAGCCAGAGTGTCACCGCCACCTGCAATGGAGAAGGCTGGGGATTCGGCAATGGCCAGAGACAGGGCCTTGGTGCCTTCACCGAACTGATCGAATTCAAACACGCCAACCGGGCCGTTCCAAACGATAGTGCGGGCATCTTTCAGGATGTTCGCAAACAGTTCTGCGGTCTTGGGGCCAACGTCGAAGATCATGTCGTCGTCAACTACATCTTCTGCCATCTTGATAACGGCAGGTTCGTTTTCATCAAAGTTCTTGCCAACCACTACGTCGACAGGCAGAGGAATATCACACTTCTCCATCAGAGCTTTCGCCTGAGGGATCAAATCCTGTTCATACAGAGATTTACCCACTGGCTTGCCAGCTGCTGCCAGGAAAGTGTTAGCGATACCGCCACCCACGATCAGCTGATCGCACACTTCGGACAGAGATTCCAGAACCGTCAGTTTGGTGGAAACCTTGGAGCCACCAACGATAGCGGTCATAGGCTTGGCAGGAGCATCAAGAGCCTTGGCCAGCGCATCCAGTTCACCCTGCAGCAAAGGGCCCGCGCAGGCAACAGATGCAAACTGCCCAACACCATGGGTAGAAGCCTGAGCACGGTGAGCAGTGCCGAAAGCATCCATGATGTAAACGTCACACAGAGCGGCCATTTTCCTGGACAGCTCTTCGTTGTTCTTCTTTTCACCCACGTTGAAGCGTACGTTTTCCAGAATAACCAGCTCCCCTTCAGCCACTTCAAAGTCGCCGTCCAGCCAGTCTTTAATCAGACGTACTTCCTGACCCAGCAGCTTACCAATGTAATCAGCCACAGGCTTCAGGGAGAAAGCTTCATCGTATTCACCTTCGGTCGGACGACCCAGGTGGGAAGTTACCATCACTTTCGCACCTTCTTCCAGTGCCAGTCGAATGGTAGGCATAGAGGCGAGAATGCGGGCATCACTGGTCACCTGACCATCTTTAACCGGAACGTTCAGATCCTCACGGATCAGCACTCGCTTTCCAGACAGGTCCAGATCGGTCATCTTCAACACGGACATGATGAAAATCCTTCTAATTTAACTTCAGGTAGTAACCGGGAGCTTCGGAATAAACCCGGTAGGTGCCAGACGTTCGCGGCGGGCAGGTTTTATTAGTAGATTTAACGCTCATAACCCGATCCTGTCGGCGCAACAGTGATGTGATGAAATGCTCCGAAAACAAGCTGCGTACGATAACACAGCCAGTCTCACTCCGTCAGGCGCGGCAGGGTGTTTTACGTGCAACCCACCACCGACATCAGGGTTTCCACCCCACCAGCCTCAGACTTTGCGCTCAAGGATAGGCTATCTTTTATTCACCAGATAGCTCCTTCGACAAGGAGGAGCTCTGATCAGAGTCCCGGAAACTGATTCTGGACAGCAGGCTCAAAACAGCCAGCTCAGCATCAGCGAAAATACCAGCAGATAAGTGCTCCTCAAGCTCATTCAAGAGTGCCAGCAGGCTCTGCCCTGATTTACGGCTGGAAATGCATGTCGCCCTGATAGAATCAAGCGCTTGATCGCCTGTTGATTCCTGACCAGAGTTGGCCGGTAATGCAAAATCAGACTGTTCAAAGAGAGTGGCCAGTTTGAGTTTTTTGAGGATATCCTTGCCCTCAGGTGAGCCTGCACCAAAATCCTTCTCAGCCCACTGAATCAAAGAGAGTCCGCTCTCCGTTTTCATTGTGAAGTCAACGCCAAGCAAAGCCAGTGTCTGCAGGGCATGAATATCTTTATTTCTGATCGCATACAAAACGGTAAATAGCAGCTCCTGACCACCGAGAGCACGATCAATATCCGCCTGCTCAGGGATCAGGTCAGTTCTCAGAAACGCGGCTATGGCTGTATGCTGGTGATGCTGTGTCGCAATATCGAACGGAGCCTGCCCCTCCTCATATTCCGGGCCAATAGGCTTTAACCCCTCAGACATCAAATCCTCAATGATCGGTCTACTCCCTCCCCGGGCCGCCAACTTTAATAGCTGGATAGCTCTGTCCGCCTGATCTGCTTGCAGCTGCGCCCCCTGCTTTCGCAAATAGCTATAGCATTCAGTGCTTCCGTGGACGATGGCATTATCAATCACGCGATGGGGGCTGGCATCATGGCCGTTATCCAGTTTTGCCCCCCGTTGAACCAGATACTCAGCCGTCGCAACCTGATTATATCGTGCGGCATAAGCCAGAGGCGTGCCACAGTAAACACCCTGATTAGGGGATTGGGCATTTACATCTGCGCCCAGTTCTATCAGAAGCCTGACCATAGGCAGACCGTTTTCAAGGCATGAGGCCTGTGCCAATGGCGTCATACCGGTAACGGGGCAGGGGGCATGGATATCCGCCCCCATATTGCTACAGCGTTTTACGGTTTGCAGATCGCCTGTAGAGGCCGCTTGATACAAGGCTTGTTGAATATACTGTTTTTCTGCGGCGGATAGTCCATAGCTGGCTGCTACTGCACGGGAACGCGCGCAGAGTATTGCGAACTCAATCGTACTGGCGAATTCAACTTCATCAACGAGTTCAACATCATCAACATCAACATCATCAACA
>NZ_SMME01000349.1:0-99 GCF_009711465.1 Parendozoicomonas verongulae
GCTTCAGGTTCGAACTGACGATGACAGGCCATTTGTCTGTGACCAGGATGGGTGCAACAAACGTTTTATCCAATCCAGTCATCTCACCAGGCACAAACG
>NZ_SMME01000349.1:413-612 GCF_009711465.1 Parendozoicomonas verongulae
GCGGATGTAACAAGCGTTTTATCCAATCCAATCATCTCACCAAGCACAAACGTATCCACACACTGAACACTACCTCGTGTATTGCCGGGGGAAAAAACAAAAAACCGGATTAACCCTCATCGCCTCAACACCTGCACAACAAGTCCACACAGGGGGCAGACCCTTTGTCCAAACGCATCCACACAGGGGACAGACCTTT
>NZ_SMME01000738.1:0-8069 GCF_009711465.1 Parendozoicomonas verongulae
TAATCACAAGTACTTGAAAAAGCGAGCTGGCATATAACTATGGCCTTAAAAAAAAACCAACTGCTGCTCGCCGGAGCAGTTATTGCCCTGACTGGACTAGGCGCTTTCCGCCTGAACAGTTACCTGCAGCCTCCCACCATTACCGTTCAGGAGAGAGTTATCTCGGTAAGCGCTATCACCGTGGAGCCGCAGCCCTTAACTGCCTGGGTCTTTGCAGAAGGAACGGCTGAAGCTCAGAGAAAAGCCTTCCTGAACTTTGAGCGAGCAGGGAAAGTCGTCGCTATCGGTGATGATGATAGCAGTCTTATGCTGCGAGAAGGCTCCCGGGTCAACAAGAACAGGCGCCTCGCCAGCCTCGATTCCCGCACTAACAGCGCAACGGTTGATAGCCTTACTGCCCGCCTGCAATCTGCCCGCAAGCGCAGCGAAGAAGCCCGTGCCAATACCTTGCGTGCCCATAACGATCTCAAACTGGCGCAAATTGCTTTTGAGCGTACTCAAAAGATCCATAAAGATGGGCTGATATCTCAGGACGCCCTCGACCGTGATCGCACCGCTCTACTCAATGCCGAAGCCGCCGTAACGGCTGCCGATAGCGCTGAGGCTTCTGCCCATGCTGAGATCAAAAGCATTTCTGCAGAACGTGAAGGTGCGCTGGTCACTCTCAGTAAAGACAACCTTTTTGCACCTTTTGATGGCCTGATCACAGTCATGAACCTGCGGGAAGGCAATTATTACTATCCCCCGCAGGGCATCACCAGAAACAGCGAACGGGAAGCCTCCTCTGCCATTGTGGTGGTAGACGACAACCACTTTGAAATTACCTTGCAAATCCCCGAAACATCCGCCGCCATGGTAGAAGAAGGGGAAACTGTATGGATCAGTGCTAACAGCACGGCTCTCTATCAAAGCGCTCGCACTGGCGAGCTGACTGGGGGAATAATGATTGGGAAGGTATGGTCTGTCAGCCCGGCTCTGAGTCTGCAAAACCGCTCCCGTACTGTAAAGGTACGGACAGATATCGGGCAAGATACCAGTATCCATGACGGCTTGTTTGTACAGGCATGGATTGCTGCTCGCCATAAAAGCGATGCTATTAGCCTGCCCATAGAATCCCTGTCTTTCAGAGATCGCCAGCCCTTTATTTATGTCATAGAGGAAAACAGACGTGTCACCCGCCGGATGGTGAAAACCGGGCTGGAAGGTTTGGGCCGTATTGAAATTACTTCTGGGTTGAGTGCTGGAGATCAAGTGGTTGTTCGTGGCCAGCACCTTCTGGCAGACGGCAGCCTTGTGCAGGTAGTGGGTCATAAAGCGACAGGAGGGAAGCAATGAGCTGGCTGAAACCTGAAGGGCCTGCCAAGCGTCTCTTTCTGGAAACCTTGCTGGCCAAACTGCTGCTTGTCCTGTTTATTGCTGTGGGCCTGACCGCCTGGCAAACCCTGGTGAGAGAGAACTACCCGGATCTGGAGATCCCCATGGCCATGGTTATCACCAAATGGCCGGGCGCTTCGCCGGAACAGGTGGAAAAAGAGGTTACCAAATATCTGGAAGAAGAGATTCGCGGGCTGAAAGGACTCAAGCGTCTCGACAGCGGCTCCTATAACTCTTATTCCATGATATCGATGGAGTTTGATGCCGATATGCCGGTATCCGACGCCATGCAACGTTTACGAGCGGCCGTGAGTAAGGCAGAAAGTGAGTTCCCCTCTGGCAGCGGTGTTGAAAAGCCGGATATAGAAGAGATGTCTATGTCCGAGGCTCCCATCGTCACCTGGGTTCTACATGGAAATACCAGTGATATTCAGCTGACCGATACGGCCCGGTATCTTAAGGATGAATTGGAACATATAAGTGCTGTTAAAAAAGTGGATGTGAGCGGTCAACGTGAAAAGAGCCTCCACGTTCGCCTCTACCCGGAAAAGCTGCGCATGCTGGGGCTATCTCCCGTCAGTGTGAAAAACAGCCTGTTATCTGCCAACAGGGACATGGGTTGGGGGCAGTTTGAAGGGGATAGCAACAAATTCTCACTGTATCTCGAAGGCCGTTTTGAGCAGGTGGAGGCTATTCGCCAACTGCCCGTAATGCGTATTAACGATCGCACCGTGCGTCTCGGAGATATTGCCGAGGTGGACTTACGCCTTGATCGTGTAGAAATGCAAACAGGCTTCAGCCTGGAAGGTTCACCAGCGACTCCCGGCGTGATTCTTGATGTGAAGAAACGCCCGGGGACCGACACCCTTGCCACCATTGATGAAGCCGCCCGGGTCATTGAGAGGGTTACGGCGCAGAACGATTGGCCCGTTTCCCTCAGTGTGACACGCGTGAGTGATGATGCGGAGCTGATTGAAACCGCTTTTAACGATATTTCCAGCTCCATGATGCAGGCGGTACTTATTGTATTCGCCATCCTGATGTTACTCCTCACCTGGCGGGAAGCCCTGATTGCCGGCCTGGCCATACCTGTCACCCTGCTGGCAGTGCTTGGATTGATGATCCCAATGGGGTACTCCTTCAACAGCATGGTGATGATCGGCATGGTACTGGCTCTGGGGCTGTTGGTGGATGTGTTTATTCTGGTCATGGAGGGAATGCATGAGGGACTTTATGTGCGTAAGGAGAGTTTTGCACAGGCTGCTCTGTCCACGGTAAAAACTTTTTACATGCCTGCGATTGCTGGTCAGCTCACAACGATTCTCGCGCTGGTGCCCATGATGATGGTGGGTGGCGTGGACGGAAAGTTTATCCGCATTCTGCCTATCACCATCACCCTTGCACTGGTGATCAGTCTGATCGTTGCGTTTCTGATCTGCATTCCATTGTCTCGTCTGTTGCTGGAGAAAAGCTCGACACCACAGGAGCTGACCGTCGACCGTTACGCTCGTATTTATGGCCAGCGACTCGAACAATTCCTGATGAATGGTCCGCTATCGCGCAAAGGCAAAACCATAAGCTGGACTGCCGCAGCCTTTAGTCTGTTCGTCCTCAGTATTATGGCGTCGAGCCTGTTGCCCAGCCTGATGTATCCGGAAGCTGATGATCGTAAGATCGGCATTTCCATTGAACTGGCACCAGATGCAACACTGAAACAATCACGACAGGTGACCGATAAAGCTTCCGAGTGGCTCCGCGAGCAACCCTGGATTGAAAAGTTTGTCATCTACACTGGTGCTCGCAGCCCGGTCACTACTGGTAATCCAAAGGACGCTCTGCTTCCTAACCAGAGTGCTCATCTGTCCGGATTTACTGTTATCCTTCGCCCTAAGGATGAGCGCTCAAAACTGTCCTTTGATTATCTGCCTGAAATACGTGACGGTTTGGAGCGAGTGCTCAGTGATGAACCGGGGCTTACCATCCAGCTGACCCACGTTGGTGGTAACCCTGACACATCCGCACCTGTCTCTATCACCCTGTCGGGGCCGGATTATAAAGTGCTGGGAGACCTCTCTCGCCAAGTGCAGGCACGCTTGCGACAGGAGCCGGGTGCCGTCGATATTCGTGACAATCTTGGTGCTCCTCTGCCAGAGGTTCGGTTCACATTTGACCGTGAAATGCTGACCTTCTTCGGACTGGATGAAAGCAATGTCGCGGAGCAGATCCGCATAGGCATGAGTGAAGATGGCTACGGTCGGTTCAAGACGGAAGGCACGGGGGATGACCCGAAACTGCGCCTCGGCTATATATGGCCAAGTCGTAATGGAAATATCGGCAACCCTCGCCATGTGGCTGAAGTTCAACTGATGAAAGTGATAACCCCTCAGGGAGAATCTATACCGCTGCAGAGCGTGAGTGATTACACCATCAACAGCGTACCCCGGGTTTACATCCATAAAGATGGTTATCGGGCCGTGTCTGTGGAAGCGCGCGCTGAAGGCCAGACCGCCTCCGATATCATGCTGGCCATGCAACCTGACCTGGACAGAATGAAAGCAGGCTGGCCTCCCGGCTACGATTACCAGCTGGGTGGAGAACTCGCCAAAGCCGGAGACAGCTATTCCTCCATGGGCATTGCGTTTGTAGCCGCGATTCTACTGATACTGATCCTGCTGGCACTGCTGTATAATTCTATCCGCCAGCCCATCATCATTCTTTTAATTATCCCTCTGGGACTGACGGGAACGTTAAGCGGCTTTTTCCTCGCAGATATTCCCCTGTCTTTTTCCGGATTGATTGGTGTTGTGGCTCTGGTAGGTATTGCGGTGAACAACGCAATTGTTTTGATTGATACTGCCAACCGCCATTTTGAAAATGGCATGGATACAGTTTCTGCTGCAGCCCGAGCCTCTGCCGAACGGTTGCGCCCTATTGTCAGTACCACCCTGACTACAGTGCTTGGCCTTATGCCTCTGGCACTCAGCGACCCCCAGTGGTATCCGCTGTGCATGGCCATTGTATTTGGTCTGGTGGCCTCTACGGTGATTGCATTAGTGATAATTCCCTGCCTTTATGTTTTGTTTGTTCCGGATCACGTTAACAACCGAGCTCCTGTTCAGGAACTGAGTTAATGGCCCGGAAAACCAAAGAGGATGCGAAAAAAACCCGTCAACAGCTGCTGGCTTCGGCCCTCAGACTGTTCAGTGAAAATGGTCTGGCTCGGGTCACTCTGGCAGATATTGCCAGAGATGCCGGAGCCACCCGAGGTGCCATTTACTGGCACTTCAAGGACAAAGAAGCCCTGCTCAACTGCTTGTGGGATGAAGCTATCGCACCATCGGAAAAGACGTTCGACAATCTGGTGGCGCTGGGTTCTGATAATCCTCTGGATGATCTGGCCAGACTGGTTGAACAGCTGCTGGTACAGATAGCCACTCAACCACGTACTCGCCAGATTTTCCGGATGATGGAGCAGTCTCTCTATATGGGAACACGGGATAAAAATCACAATATCGAAGATTTACGCTACCAGTGGCAGGAGGCTCTCACCAGTTTTCTGGAACCTGTTGAAAGACAAGGAGAGCTGAGGACGGGTCTTACTGCAAAGATGGCTGCGCTGCTTATTGGGGGATCTATTGATGGACTGATCAGTCATCATCTGGCAGATGAAAACTGCATTGACCTGAAAAGCAATGCGGCCCTGCTGGCCAGCACCTTCACTGATATGGTACGCAAGTCGTGATCCTGAAAAACCACCAGACCAAGGTCTAACAGACCTCTCCTGCCCTGACTGGTAATTTCAGTTTACCGGGGTTACCAATTCAGGGCAGAGACTATGCAGACGAATTACAGAACATCTTCCGCTAGCTATTGCAGCAGCTATCTGTCTAGCTATCACGACAGCTCTCCTTCAGAGATGGATTCTTCATCCAGTGATGACTATGACTCCATTTTTCATTCCATGGAATATGACGTCACGCTGGCCAGTCCCACCGCCAGTTTGACCCCTGAAACTTCTCTTCAAAACGTTATGGAAGGACCTCAGCCATCTAATATCCATGACAGTCCTGACAGCAGTAGTTATGGCAGTGAAAGCTCTCCTCTGCAACAGCCAGCGTATATTGATTTTATTGAATCTCATCCGGGTGTCACCTTAGGGAAAGGTTCATATGGCACAGTGAAAGCCTATACCGTGAATCATCAGGGTGAAGATTTAAGTCTGGCGTTAAAGAAGCCTGTGTCCTCCAACCCCAAGGCCTGTAAAACCCTCAATGATGAAATTCGTCTTCTCAGAAACCTTAATCATCCCAATATTATTGCTATGTTCATGGGAATTGAATCGATGAGTCAGCCGGTACTGGTAATGGCCAGACTCCATAATGATCTATTTGATTGGCTCGCAAATGAGGATAATGAGGATATTCCCGATCTGGAGTCAGCTCGCCAGATATTGAGCGGCTTCCTTGCAGGTATGTCCTACCTCCATGAGACAGCCTGTATTCATCATAACGACCTGCATACACCTAACATTCTCTTGAAAAGTGAAGTGAATGGGTCCCTGAGCTCAGTGATTACAGATTTTGGTTTATCCACCAAAGCGGGAGATAATTCTATAATGTTGTCGCGGGATACACGCTTTGACCCCTGGCACCTCAAATCTGGATCGACAGCACGGGATATCTATTCCATCGGCTATATCGCCTGCTGCGTACTTTCTGGCTCTCCCCGGTTAAGATGCTGGGCAGAACACACTGCTCCTGGTAAGGAAACTATCTACTCCCCTATCTTGTTCCACCTGCCTCCAGACTGTCTGATCGCTAACAATATACAGGGCACCGACCGTCTGATTGCAACGGATATTATCAGCCAGATTGCTTTCCCTTCCATGGTTCCAGATAAAGCACAGCGTATGTCAGCCACAGAACTCAAGGCCCGCTTTGACAATATTTGCACGGTGATGCCTCTGCTCGGAGCATTTAACACTACGCCGTAAAGTGCCGAGCCATTAAGTGCCCGGACCATTGCTTTCGCATAATGATGGCGAGTGGATTTTTTCGCTCTTCAAGGAACAGCGTCGGGAGCGTAGCCCGCTACGTGATAAGAGTTGTGACGCAGCAAGGGCGAAAAAAGACGCCGCCAGACTATGCGAAAGCAATGGTTTGGGTACTTAATATCCCATAAACAAAACTGCATAAACGGGATAAAGAGGTTATGATAGGAACTTTGCCGCCATTGGCGGCTGGTTTTTATCATTTCGGATTACACTCTAATGGCTGTTGTTACCCTTCATACAAATTATGGCGACATTACTCTGGAACTGGACGCTGAGAAGGCTCCAAAGACTGTTGCCAACTTTCTGGAATACGTTAAGTCCGGTCATTACTCCAACACCATTTTCCACCGTGTTATCAACGGTTTCATGATCCAGGGCGGTGGCATGGCTCCTGGCATGGAAGAGAAATCCACCAACGCGCCGATCCAGAACGAAGCGGACAACGGCCTGAAAAACGCCACTGGCACCGTTGCTATGGCTCGTACTATGGACCCTCACTCTGCTTCAGCCCAGTTCTTTATTAACGTGGCTGATAACGATTTCCTGAACCATAGCTCTAAAACTGAACAAGGCTGGGGCTATGCGGTATTTGGTAAAGTAGCCGACGGTATGGACGTGGTGAACAAGATCAAGGGCGTGCGTACTGGCAGCTATGGTTTCCATCAGGACGTTCCTACTGAAGAAGTACTGGTTGAATCCGCCGAAATCGTGGAGTAAACCTGTTTTGCGGTCGCTGTTTATCTCCGACCTGCACCTGACACCAGGACGCCCGGATATAACCCGGGCGTTTCTGCGTTTTCTGGAGCAGGATGCCCCTCAAGCCCAGCAGTTATTTATCCTTGGCGATTTCTTTGAATACTGGGTTGGTGACGATTTGATGGACGATTTCCATCACCAGATTGCTTCTGCTCTCAAAGCCCTTTCTGAAAAAGGCGTGCATCTTTTCTTTATGCACGGTAATCGGGATTTTCTGGTCGGCAAACGTTTTTGCCAGCTGGCTGGCTGCACACTGCTGACGGATCCCACAGTGATTCAACTGGCCGACAAACCCGTTCTGCTGATGCACGGCGACAGCCTCTGTACCAGTGACACCAGCTATATGCGCTATCGCCGTATTATTCAAAACCCGCTGATCAAGCGTCTGCTCATTCACCTTCCCAGTCAGTTCCGTATTAATACAGCAAAAAGACTACGGGAGAACAGCAAGGCTAACAGTGGCAGAAAGCCTCTGGCGATTATGGATGTGACACAGAAAGCAGTCATCAGTGAAATGGCCCGCCACCATGTCGACACTCTTATTCACGGCCACACCCACCGAGCGGCCATTCACGATCTGGACAACAACAAGCAGCGCATTGTACTGGGGGACTGGGACATTTTGGGTTGGGTACTCAGTCATGATGATGAGCAAAGTAAAAATAATGGCTTTCAACTCACCAGCTTTACGATCAAATAGCACCTAAACCCCAACCACTTTGAAAACCGTAATGAATCCGGCCAGAACGTTTCGGTATATACGTCCTGACAGACGATTGCACTTATTGCTTGAATCCAGCCCCAGGTTACCGGAGCTTGTATAAAACTCCGGTTTTCAAAGTTGTTGGGGGTTAGAATCCAGTTTCAGCCCATTGATAAATTCCTG
>NZ_SMME01000738.1:8079-8275 GCF_009711465.1 Parendozoicomonas verongulae
GCGTAGGCGCCGTTCCACTGAAATTGATTTATTACCTCCGTCATAAGCGCATTCAACTCAGCCGCTGATTGAGGAACATGATACCCTATTTGATTCATCTCAGTTCCGGCCTGAGCATAAAACCAACAGGCAGTTACCCCTCCTCCATTAACATGAGCAGTCTGATACAAATAATCTACAAAAGTCTTTTTGATAA
>NZ_SMME01000564.1:0-381 GCF_009711465.1 Parendozoicomonas verongulae
GATAAAGGGCTTGTCCCCTGTATGGGTACGCCTGTGGTCGTTGAGATTGCTGGGTGTGGTAAACGCTTTGTGGCACTGGTCACAGGCAAAGGGCCTTTCCCCCGTGTGGGTGCGCTTGTGGGCGGTAAGATGACTGGATGTTGTAAACGCTTTGTTGCACCCCTCAAAGTCACAGACAAAGGGCTTTTCCCCCGTGTGGGTACGCTTATGGGCGGTGAGGTGACCGGATGTGATAAACGCTTTGTTGCACCCGTCAACATCACAGATAAATGGCCTCTCCCCTGTGTGGGTGCGCTTATGAGCAGTGAGATGGCCGGATTGGGTGAAAGATCGGTTACATCCGCTCTGGTTACAGACAAAGGGTCTTTCCCCTGTGTGGGT
>NZ_SMME01000564.1:391-577 GCF_009711465.1 Parendozoicomonas verongulae
AATCGCCGGATTGGGTGAAACACCGGTTGCATCCGTCTTGGTCACAGACAAAAAGTCTGATTCCTGTGTGGGCTTGTAGCGTGTCCACCCCGGAGATGTTCGTGGGCAACGGTTCACTGTCAGGCTGAATCTGACTTACTTTACTAAGAGTGCCGCCTGTATCGAGTGCACACTCCCCGGTACTGG
>NZ_SMME01000564.1:675-1451 GCF_009711465.1 Parendozoicomonas verongulae
GCACTTGGAAATACATCATCCTGCTTCAAATCCGATAACTCCGAAAGTAGCGCGTCATTCTGCTCTAAACCCACCAACTCTGGGAATAGAGTCTCTAGAAGGGGAGGTGAAGAAGGAGTGCATAAAATGTCAGGAGCTTCATTGTTACTGAAAATGCGGCAAATGTCAGATGGATTCCTGATCCATGTTGTGGCACCTGCCTCAAGTGACAGATACTGTACAGCCGTTGATTCCGTGAGTGTTAATTGAGTTCTTTGTTGTTTTCCAAGGCAATGCACAACGTGGTGCCCGGCAGACCCTTTGGAGGTACAGGATGTAGTTTCACCGGGGTGGATACATGTATTGTCTACAGGATGTATAGCAATACGGCCTGTCGATATCACATCTAATGGCTGTAACGGAATAGGGTGAAGAGGCCTGCTCTTGTCTTCTGATGCATAGGTGGAGATAAAGCCAGACCGATCACTACGCAGAGACTGGTGACGAAAAAGTTCAGCCTGAAGACCATTTACTTCCCATAAAGAGAACAAAGAAGATAGCAATGTAGCTGGTGGCCTCTTGTGATGTTGGTGTTTACGGCACTTAATCTTACCCTGCCAGTGACACTATGGATTGTGTCGCATGCGCTTGTGTCTGGCGAGATGACCGGATTGGTTGAAAGACTTGTAACACCCGTCCTGGTCACAGACAAAAGGCTTCTCTCCTGTGTGGATACGTTTGTGTTTGGTGAGATTACCGGATGTGGCAAACGTTTTGTTGCACCCGTCCTGATCACA
>NZ_SMME01000426.1 GCF_009711465.1 Parendozoicomonas verongulae
CATTTTTCTTATCCACTGCTTTTGGTGGATCCATAACCTTCACTTTGAAAAACATTTGGTTGTCCACAACGTGCCATGGCAAACCATCAACAGCATCACCGGTCGTTTTGAATGTTAGCTCTGAAAGAGGGATGAATTGTGAAATGCCTGAGGCCACATTCATGTCCGTTACCGGGCGCTGAAACGAACGGCTCTTGGGGTTGGTAAGAAATAAGGCCTCATGGTTTTGGCGGCTTTCTATATGGGGAGACTGGTCCAGTAACTCTATGGAAACCATCTTATTAATAGGCCACTGCAGCAAAGCGTCGTAATAATTTTTCATAACAGCGACAAAGATGGAGAGGTGAGTTCCCTCTCCTTTGCCGTCACCATTCATATAGAGTCGCAGACAAAGCTTATAGCCGTACTCATCGGTATAAAAAGGGCTGCTGTAAATGCAGGTTAACTCGCCACTTTTCGATCTAGCCATAAAATCACTCACATTGGTAATAGGCCATATAAAGTGGCCTTTGGCCGCTATTGAATGGGTGAGTTGAAGCTTTGCATCACGGCTGGCTCTATATTCCTGCCAGAGTTTGATTGGCTGATGCCAGACTTGGGTTAACCACGGTGATTGATGCGAAGGAGGATGTACCAGTGTCGTGAACCTCGGAAGTACTCTTTCCTCCCTATAGGGCATGGGGTCTAGGGCTGTGTCGGGTTCAAAATGAGACATTTTAGTGGTTAGAAAAGGCGATGTGATACCTATGAATCTATTGACGATTTGCATCCTCTTACCAGAAATTATCGGATGATCGCACCAGATGCTTGCTCCCTGAGCAGTAAC
>NZ_SMME01000816.1 GCF_009711465.1 Parendozoicomonas verongulae
ACCGATGGTGCCGACGTTTACGTGCGGCTTAGTACGTTCAAACTTTTCCTTTGCCATTTTCACTTACCTTCTTGCGAGTCTGAAAAAATTAACCCTGGTTAGCCTTGATCACCGCTTCCGCGATGCTGTTTGGAGCTTCTGCGTACTCTGCAAACTCCATGGTGTACGTTGCACGCCCTTGAGTGGCGGAACGCAGATCGGTGGCATAACCAAACATTTCACCCAGAGGAACCTGAGCGTTAATAGTCTTACCAGCAGGGGTATCTTCCATACCCTGAACAAGACCACGACGACGGTTCAGGTCGCCCATAACGTCACCCATGTAGTCTTCAGGTGTTACCACCTCAACTTGCATCATAGGTTCCATCAGCACAGGCTGAGCCTGTGGTGCGTACTTCTTCAGTGCCTGAGATGCGGCGATTTTAAACGCCATCTCGTTGGAGTCAACCTCGTGGAAGGAACCATCAAACAGACGAGCCTTCAGGCCCAGCAGAGGATAGCCGGCAATAACACCGTTCTGCATCTGTTCTTCGATACCCTTCTGAACAGCAGGGATGTATTCCTTAGGAATCGCACCACCAACGATTTCGTTGATGAACACCAGACCTTCTTCGCCTGCATCGGCTGGGGAGAACTCAACCACAACGTGACCATACTGACCACGACCACCAGATTGCTTGGCGAATTTGTGGTTAGCTTCAACGCTGGACTTGATCTTCTCACGGTAAGCAACCTGAGGCTTACCAATGTTTGCTTCAACCTTGAACTCACGACGCATACGGTCAACGAGTACGTCCAGGTGAAGCTCACCCATACCGGAGATGATAGTCTGACCAGTTTCCTCGTCAGTCTTCACACGGAAGGAAGGATCTTCCTGGGCCAGCTTGCCCAGTGCGATACCCATTTTCTCCTGGTCAGCCTTAGACTTAGGCTCAACAGCTACAGAGATCACAGGCTCTGGGAATTCCATACGCTCCAGTACGATGGGGTGCGCAGGATCACACAGAGTCTCACCAGTGGTTACATCTTTCATGCCGATCAGGGCAACGATGTCACCAGCCAGTGCTTCTTTGATCTCTTCACGGTTATTGGAATGCATCTGCACCATACGGCCGATACGTTCCTTCTTGGACTTAACGGAGTTGATTACAGAGCTACCGGAAGTCGCAATACCAGAGTAAACACGGGCGAAGGTCAGAGTGCCAACAAATGGGTCGGTAGCAATCTTGAACGCCAGCGCAGCGAAAGGAGCGTTATCGTCAGCTTCACGAGCTTCCATAACTGGCTCACCTTCGGCATCTTCACCAACGATACCTTCGATAGCCTTAACCTCGAGAGGGGAAGGCATGTATTCGATAACAGCATCAAGAACAGCTTGAACGCCTTTGTTCTTGAACGCAGAACCGCCGAATACCGGGATGATCTCGTTAGCCAGGGTCCGCGCACGGATACCAGCCTTGATTTCTTCCTCGGAGAGTTCACCTTCTTCCAGGTACTTCTCCATCAGCTCTTCGGAAGACTCTGCAGCAGACTCAACCAGGTATTCGTGCATTTCTGCACACTGGTCTGCCATGTCGGCAGGGATGTCTGCGTATTCGAAGGTCATACCCTGGTCAGCTTCATTCCACAGAATGGCCTTCATCTTAACCAGGTCAACAACACCCTTGAATTCGTCTTCGGAGCCGATAGTCATCTGCATAGGTACAGCGTTCGCACCCAGACGGTCCTTCAGCTGGTTTACGACCATCATGTAGTCGGCACCAGTACGGTCCATCTTGTTTACGAATACCATGCGAGGTACTTCGTACTTATCAGCCTGACGCCATACGGTTTCAGTCTGAGGCTGTACGCCTGAAGAACCACACAGAACAACTACAGCACCATCGAGAACACGCAGGGAGCGCTCTACTTCGATAGTAAAGTCAACGTGTCCGGGAGTATCGATGATGTTTACACGATGCTCGTCGAACTGGGCATCCATACCACGCCAGAAACAGGTGGTAGCAGCGGAGGTGATAGTGATACCACGCTCCTGTTCCTGCTCCATCCAGTCCATGGTAGCGGCGCCGTCGTGTACTTCACCAATCTTGTGGGACAGACCGGTGTAGAACAGAATGCGCTCGGTGGTAGTGGTCTTACCCGCGTCGACGTGGGCACAGATACCGATGTTACGGTAACGGCGTATCGGGGTTTTACGGGCCACGACTCAATCCTCTGAAAGAACGTATTAGAAACGGTAGTGGGAGAATGCCTTGTTGGCTTCTGCCATACGATGCACGTCTTCACGCTTCTTAACTGCTGCGCCTTTCTTCTCGGCAGCATCAAGCATTTCGCCAGCAAGACGGAGGTCCATGGACTTCTCGCCACGCTTACGTGCAGCATCAACCAACCAGCGCATAGCCAGAGCCATACGACGGGAAGGGCGAACTTCTACAGGCACCTGGTAGGTGGCGCCACCAACACGACGGCTCTTAACCTCAACCACTGGAGAGATGGTTTCCAGTGCAGCTTCAAACACTTCCAGAGCATCCTTACCGGAACGCTCCTGAATCTTGTCCAGTGCACCGTAAACGATACGCTCGGCTACGGACTTCTTACCGTGAACCATTACGTGGTTGATGAACTTAGCCAGAACCTTGTTCTGAAACTTAGGATCTGGAAGTACTTCGCGCTTAGCGACGACTCTTCTTCTTGGCATGACAATATGTCCTCGATTTTCAGGTTAGTCCGAGATCAGGCTTCGACTCGGCCTTACTCTTCAACCAGATGCAAAATAATCTGATTCAGCCACAATCGCAGCATGTCGACGCTTTCGATAATCACATCAGCAGAAAACTGCTCAAACAATGATAGAAGCGCGCTGCAATTTTTCTTGTGACTTAAAAGCTAAGGCCTAAATCAGGACTTAGGCTTCTTGGTACCGTACTTGGAACGGCCCTGGCGGCGATCGTTAACACCCTGAGTATCCAGAGTACCGCGAACGGTGTGGTAACGAACACCTGGCAAGTCTTTTACACGACCGCCACGGATCAGAACAACGGAGTGTTCCTGCAGGTTGTGGCCTTCACCACCAATGTAGGAAGTCACTTCAAAGCCGTTGGTCAGACGCACACGGCAAACTTTACGCAGTGCGGAGTTTGGCTTTTTAGGGGTAGTGGTGTACACACGGGTGCAAACGCCACGCTTTTGTGGGCAGCTTTGCAGCGCAGGCACGTCGGTCTTCTTGACCTTGCGCTTGCGAGGCTTGCGAACAAGCTGGTTAATAGTTGCCATTAGGCATACTCTCCAATGAATGAACTACTGTTTCTAAAAACAATACGATTCCAGCACTCAGAGGAATAAGCGCCAGAATCAAAAGAATCAGGTAAACCTGACTCGTTTTAATGCGCTTTACCCAACTACTTGTTTCTGCACCTGCTTTCGGAAAAGAGGCTGACAAGTATGGGCTGGGCACATTAAAAGGCACCGGATTTTAAATAGAGTGAAATTCCCCGTCAAGAAAAGCTCGCTCTCTCTGCCAATGTATTTACCGGACTCAGGTCAATTTCAGAAAGGATTGATACGACTAGCAACCACGGAAGAGTATATACACGTATGAAACAAGCAACCTGTTTCCTTCTGCTTTTATGGGCATCTCACGCAATTTCCCCCGCATATGCCTCGAGAGAATCGTGGTACCAGAACGTATGGTGCGACGGTGTCGGGGGAGAATCAGAGGTTAAACTGCCTCAGGGACCGCGTGTTGACTGTGTTACAAAAACTCACGCCATTGAGGTGGACTTTGCTCATAAATGGACGGAAGCCATTGGACAGTCTCTTTATTATGCCGAACTGACAGGCCTGAAAGCAGGCATTGTGCTCATCCTGAAGAGTCACAGTGATACCCCTCATCTGGATGCTGCACAAAAAATCATTCGTCGTTACAATTTACCCATCAAACTATGGCCTCTGGGGCCATAGTTTGATGAGTAGTACAAGCTCTTAGAAAGCTGTCATAAACTCCAGAGGCTTAAACGTCACACCGTTAAGAGTGATATTTTTGCCATCGAAGCGAGCATCCAGCGAAAAGTCCTTCTGCCACTGTTTCTGCACCTGCGCCATTTTCACCCGGCAACTGTTATCAGTACAGCTTTCTCCCAGGAAGTGCCCCTTCTTAATCAGCTGGCCACATATACCAGCTATCATATCTACCTGAACAGGATCAGAAACCTGCATAGCAGAGAAGCTATGGCAGCTCCAGTCAATCAATTGCTCATCCAGCTGAACACCTACTTCTCCATTAAACACACCCATCAGGCCACCACCGGCCACTGCAGGATTATTACCAGACTCATCCAGCACCTGGCGCCAAACATCTCCGGCCCCTTCCTTCGCAGACATGGAAAAGTTCATTGAGAAAACACCATGGCCGGTATCCAGAGTCAAATCCTCAAGGCTGTATGCTGGCTGACCATTCATAAGGGCGTAAATGGCATCCATAACGTCCTGATTAGCCTTCTCATGACCTGTA
The DNA here is from genome assembly GCF_009711465.1 of Parendozoicomonas verongulae. Lineage (GTDB taxonomy): Bacteria > Pseudomonadota > Gammaproteobacteria > Pseudomonadales > Endozoicomonadaceae > Sansalvadorimonas > Sansalvadorimonas verongulae. The sequence continues at coordinate 4,511 of NZ_SMME01000816.1, forward strand.
GCCTCCGACTCTTGCACAGCGCGCACAAGATTTTTCAGGCCACCTATATCAAGATTTTCCAGGCTGGAGCTCAACTCCACTTTTTTGAGTACAGCCTCATCTCGCCCCTCAATATGAATATTGCCTGTGGATAAGCTGAATTTCGTTCCAGCAACCCCATTGCTATCACTATCCCTGCTGTTGATAACGAGGTCAGCAATACTTGCCGCCTGCTCTTCACGACCATCCAGTACCAGCTCCATCTTTGGCACGTCAACACTCAAGGACTCATCCTGTTGATCCCAGTGAAGCGTTGATGGTGAGGTCTCAATCTGAAATGACTGACGAGTAGCATCCTCGACCCGAACAGTCAACGGAGTGACTTGAAATTCCTGTACGCGGCTGCGAGGGTCACCATCAAAGGAAACGGTATAACTATCGAGGGCAGCTACTACACCCTCTTCTCCCTGTACCGGCAAAACAGACGGCGCCATGTCCACCGCCCCATGCACGCTCCCCAAGAGGGACATACCTCCGGTGAATTCGCCGCCATAAGAGTACTGAGAATCCTCCTCTCCCTGTGTAAATTGAATATCACCATCAATTTCCACAAGATTAGGGAGATCCATAACGCCACCATGAAGTATTGTGCCGTTCAGCTTAATCACTTCATGACTCAGTGAACGAAGCCCTTCTCCTTGAAAGCGCGCAGTTACCTGACTCTCGGAGAAGCCCCGGTCATAGTGCAGTTCAACAAGGTCATAACCACCCTGTTCAGCCATGACCTCAAGCTGAGAGCTAATCATCTGTTCAGCAATGCGGGCAGATACAGCAGGCCATGCAACCAATGCTCCCGCCCCCAGTACAACACACGCAATGCCAACCCTGGTTTTTATACTCACCTTTATATCTCCACAGATGATGTGCTTGGCGCCCACATTACCACACTAAGAGTGATATACTGAGGGCTTATCCATTCAGCTATACCACCTCCATGACCCATTCCTCCTCCGTCGTCATAGCCTTCGATGCGGATGACACCCTCTGGCCAAACGAACCTTATTTTCGCGAAGCTGAAAAGGAAGTCCTGAAATTACTGGAGCGCTACTACCGTGGCAACAACCTGCTCGATCACCTTTATGCACAGGAAGTGAAAAACCTTCACATCTTTGGCTATGGCGCCAAAGGCTTCACCCTCTCCATGATTGAGAGTGTGATCGAGCTTTCTGAAGGCCGGGTAACCGGCGCTGAAATTCAGGATATTATCGAGCTGGGCAAATCCATCATGACTTACCCCATCCAGCTCCTTGATGGTGTTGAGGACACTCTGAACACCCTGAAAGACTTTCAGCTCATGCTTATCACCAAAGGCGATCTATTTGACCAAGAGAGTAAGATTGCCCGCTCCGGCTTAGCCGATCACTTTGATGCTGTGGAAATTGTTTCCGAGAAAAATGACGAGACATACACACGCCTGCTCCAGCGTCATAAAATCAAGCCTGAAAACTTCTGGATGATTGGTAATTCACTAAAGTCTGACGTATTACCCACCGACCGTATCGGCGGAACGGGTGTTTACATCCCCTATGAGTCTACATGGGTTCATGAATCAGTCTCCGACGACCATGCGGCTGAACACCATTATCACGAGCTAGAAAGTATCCGCGACGTCCCTGCCCTTGTTCATAAAATTCTGGGGTAACGCAGACAAAAAAGGGAAGCTAACAAGCCTCCCTGCACTATCACTTCACATTTATTACACCAGAATATTCATAATAAACATGGCGAGAAAAGCGTTGAGGATGCAGATACCAAACATCACAGGGATCTTGCCGGCCTCGGTACCAACAACACCCAGAATACGACCCGCATACTGAACAATAGAACCCATCAGGTAGATAGCCGGAGCCAGAATAGCCAGATGATCGCCAGTCAGAGCACCGGAATCAAACAGGCCAACCGCCACCCCCACAGCGCCCCCCATGGACATCATCGCACCCATCAGAACGGCAGCCGCTTCTCCGGGCAAGCCAACCAGTGCCATAACCGGCGCAAACACCTGGCCAATCATGCCCAGAGCCCCCGTAATCACCAGCCCCTTGATGATTACGAAAGCCATCATCACATTAGGAATGGTACTGGACACTGCGATATTCCAGCCTTTACGGGCACCGGCAACAAACACGTCGGTAATCATTGGTTTTTTTGCAGCTTCAGACATCTGACTTATCCCCGTGCAGCAGCAGCTTTAGATTCAACAACATCGCCTTTTTTCTTAGCGGAGAAGCGCAGGCCGAAGCGCATCAGGTTGGCACCCACAATCTTCATGATGAACATCACTGCCACACACAAACCGATAGATGCGGTTACAGCTGGAGAGCCATCAGCATTAGTCAGAGTAAAGAGAACCGCACCAGAGGAGAAAAAGTTCACCAGCATCGCGCCACCAGAGAACTGAAACATAGTGAAAGTGTCGCTTTCATCCTTGGTTATTTTACCTTCATCTAACAGACCGCGTGTGATAGAAGAACCCGCATCAGTAGACTGCAGAGAAGCAATCAGTGCCAACGCGCTCTCACCGGGCACACCCAGGACTGGGCGCAAGACATATGAGAGCAGCTTGCGCGCAGCATCCAGGGCACCAAAATGCTCCAGCACTTCAATCATTGCCATGGCGAACATAACAGTAGGCACCAGAGTAAAAGCGAAGATAAAACCGTCACGGGCACCACCGCCCCCCGAGCCACGGAAGCTACCCAGATCACCAATACGGCCAAAAGCACCATTCAGGGTGGTAAAATCAAAAAGCCCCCACCATTCATTGGACTTCAGAAGTCCGGAGAAGAAGACAATAGCAAAACCAAGGGCAATCAAATTACCCAAAGTCACCTTGTTTTCTTTTGCATCGTTAGACATAAGTATTCCAGAGACTTAAAAGCTTGAATAAGCATTTTTTACCTCATCAGAAGGTGAATCTTTTTTGATCTATGTCCGTATTTTGTAGGCGCCTGACGCAACTTTCCCCCCACCTGACAAGCTCCTTACTGAGTGCAGATTTACTTGACAAAATTTGAACTATTTTTGACGTGAAGGCGGGGCAGTTATTGATTCCCGTCATGCCTTACGCCTGTATCAGTTATTAGAATACCTGCCACCAATAACCCCCCACACGATCGGCCAGGATCTATTGGATAAGAGATCTGCATGCTGGCGTATGGATTAGTACCTGAGGCTGCCATGCAGGTTGTCAAAGCAGACATTATCGTTGTAGGAGCCGGTGGCGCAGGCCTTCGAGCCGCCATCGCTGCCGCCGAGAAAAACCCAAATCTTGATATCGCTCTGATTTCCAAGGTTTACCCCATGCGCAGTCACACTGTTGCTGCAGAGGGTGGCTCCGCCGGTGTGGTTCAATCACACGACTCTCTCGAAAACCATTTTATCGATACCGTAGCCGGTGGTGACTGGCTCTGTGATCAGGATGTTGTTGACTACTTTGTTGCCAACTCCACAGAAGAAATGATTCAGCTGGAGCACTGGGGTTGCCCCTGGTCCCGTAAAGATGATGGTGATGTGAATGTTCGTGCCTTCGGTGGCATGAAAATTGAGCGCACCTGGTTTGCAGCGGACAAGTCTGGCTTCCACATGCTGCACACCCTGTTCCAAACCTCCATCAAGTACCCTAACATCAAGCGTTACGATGAGTTCTACACTACTGATCTGATCATCGAAGATGGTCGTGCACAGGGCGTAACCGCTATCCAGATCAACTCTGGTGCACCTCACACCTTCCTGGGTAAAGCTGTTGTCTTCGCGACTGGCGGCTCTGGCCGTACTTTCCGCTTCAATACCAACGGTGCCATCGTAACCGGCGATGGCCATGCTATGGCTCTGCGCGCTGGCGCGACTCTACGTGACATGGAATTTGTTCAGTACCACCCAACCGGCCTGCCAGGTTCCGGCGTACTGATGACCGAAGGCTGCCGTGGTGAAGGTGGTATCCTGCTGAACAAAGATGGCTACCGCTACCTGCAGGACTACGGCCTGGGGCCAGAAACCCCTGTTGGTCAGCCAAAGAACAAGCACATGGAGCTGGGCCCACGTGACAAACTGTCCCAGGCTTTCTGGCAGGAGCAGCGTAAGGGCCGCACCATCGAAACGCCACTGGGTGATGCTGTTCATCTGGATCTGCGTCACCTGGGGGAGAAGAAGCTCATGGAGCGTCTGCCTCTGATCTGCTCCCTGGCCAAGAATTACATGGGCGTTGACCCTGTTCACCAGCCAGTGCCTGTACGTCCTGCTGTTCATTACACCATGGGGGGTATCCGTGCGAATCTGGATTGCTCTACCAGCATTCCTGGCCTGTTCGCTGTGGGTGAATGTGCGAGCAACGGTATGCACGGTGCTAACCGTCTGGGTTCCAACTCTCTGGCAGAAACCGTTGTATTCGGTAAGGTGGCCGGTGAGAGCGCTATCGAGTTTGCCAGGCACGCAACACAATCCGACCAGACCCGTCTGCTGGATCACGCCAATGCCAACCTGGATCGCATTGAGAAGATGCGTAACGCCAACGGCACCGAGAAAGCATCCCATATCCGTCACGACATGGTTAAGACCATGGAAACGACTCTGGGCATCTACCGTATCGGTGAAGAGATGCAAGAGGGTGTGGACAAGATCACTGAACTGCGTGAACGCTTCAAGAATGTAAAAGTTGAAGACAAGAGCAAAGTGTTCAACACCGAACTGCTGCAAGCTTTTGAACTGGAAAGCAGCCTGACGGTTGCTCAGGGTATGGCCATCGGCGCTCTCAACCGTAAAGAATCCCGGGGGGCACACCAGCGTCTCGACGGCTTTGAAAAGCGTGACGACGAGAACTTCCTGAAGCACTCTCTGATCACACTGAACGACAAGGGCGAAGCCACTCTGTCTTACGAAGATGTGAACGTCACTCGCTTCCAGCCTGCAGCCCGTACCTATGGCGCAGCCGCTGAGAAAGGGGAGCAGAAGTAATGACCGATATGATCAAGACCAACGACCGCACCATTACTCTTGAGATTCTGCGTTACAACCCGGAGTCTGACGAAGCACCAACTTTTGGCACCTTTGAGATTCCTTATGTAGAAGACTGGTCTTTACTGGATGCTCTGGAATACATCAAGGATGAAATGGATTCCAGCCTGTCTTACCGCTGGTCCTGCCGTATGGCTGTTTGCGGAAGCTGCGGCATGGTTATCAACGGCAAGCCTCAGCTGGGCTGCGAAACGTTCCTGCGCAGCTACTATCCGGAAAAGATGCGCATTGAGCCTCTGGCTAACTTCCCCATCGAGCGTGATCTGGTTGTTGATTCTTCCGACTTCATCAAGAAGCTGGAGTCTGTGAAGCCTTACATCATCGATGCCGTTGACGCGACCAAGGCCGCTCCCAAGAAGAAGCAGCCTGAAAAGACGTCTACCGGCGTTTACAAGCAGAAGCCTGCTGAGCTGGGTCTGTACAAGCAGTTCTCCATGTGCATCAACTGCATGCTGTGCTACTCCGCTTGCCCTCAGATGGGTCTGAACCCACTGTTCACTGGTCCAGCAGCCCTGGCTTTGGGACATCGTTACAATCTGGATAATCGTGATCAGGGTGCTGACGAGCGTACTGAGGTGATTCAGGACAAGAACGGCGTTTGGTCTTGTACCTTCGTAGGTTATTGTTCCGAGGTTTGCCCGAAGAATGTTGACCCCGCTGCCGCTATTAACCAAAACAAAGCACAGGGTGCTCAGGACTGGGCCCTCTCCTTCCTGATGCCACGCAAGGGAGATAAGTAATATGAGCCGTCGTCCCTACGTACGTCCCATGCCAGGCAACTGGTTCATGAAGCACCCGGCTTACCGGTTCTATATGCTTCGCGAATCCAGCTGTGTTTTCAACCTGCTGTACTGCATCAACCTGCTGAACGGCCTGTTCAAGCTGGCCGCCGGCCCGGATGCCTGGAACGCATGGATGACCATGCAGGGCAACCCTCTCATGGTTGTGTTTGCACTGGTGACTCTGGGCCTGACCCTGATTCACACCATCACTTTTGCCAATATGGCTCCACGTGTTGCTCCTCAGCAGGTGCGTAAAGCTGTGGGCGACATGCCAATCCGCAACGGTCTGCTGGGTGGCGTCGTTGTTGTTAACATCGTGATCATTGCCCTGGCCGCTATGGGAGGTACCGCATGAGCAAGCCTAAGCACATTGAACCACTTCTGTGGAGCTTGTTTGGCGCCGGTGGTATGACCATTGCCTTCTTCATGACCGGTATTATCCTGTCTCTGGTATTTTTTGATGCCAGCACTCTGTCGTACGAGCGTATGCACGCTTTCTTCATGGAAAGCTGGATTGGTCGCCTGAGCATTATCGTTGCTCTGGTACCAAGCTACTGGGGCTGCATCCATCGTGTATACCACGGTATGCATGACCTGCAGATCCACGCGGGTAACGGCATCAAGGTACTGTGCTATGGCTTTGCAATGGTTCTGAGCATTGCGACTGTTGTGGTCGTCATTTAAGCAGAGATTGAAACCCAAAAGGCCGGTTAGCTGAAAAGCTGACCGGCCTTTTTTATAACTACGGATGTTATACGGCTTGCAAAGCGCAGACACAAAAAAACCGGCCAGCTTTCACTGACCGGTTTTTGGAGGGCCTTGGAAAAGGAAACGCGGATTAAGCGTCGCCTTGACTCAGAGCTTCAGACAGAGCGGCTTCAACGTCGGAAGCAGAGATAGTGACTGTCTGCTCCTGATCGCGCTTGCGACGCTCTTCGTGGTAGGACAGACCGGTACCAGCCGGAATCAGTCGACCCACAACAACGTTTTCCTTCAGACCGCGCAGGTGGTCGGACTTGCCGGTTACTGCAGCTTCGGTCAGTACTCGTGTGGTTTCCTGGAAGGAAGCCGCAGAGATAAAGGATTCTGTTGCCAGAGAGGCCTTGGTGATACCCAGCAGAATGCGTTCAAACTTCGCAGGGAAGCGGTCGGTTGCATTCATTTCGTCGTTCACTTCCAGAACCTTCACGTATTCGATCTGCTCACCACGGATCAGATCGGAATCGCCGGAATCAGTCACTTCGACCTTACGCAGCATCTGGCGCAGGATAGTTTCGATGTGCTTGTCGTTAATCTTAACGCCTTGCAGCAAGTAAACTTCCTGAATCTCCTTCACAATGTAATTGGCCAGAGCCGTTACACCCAGAAGGCGCAGAATATCGTGAGGGTTGGATGGACCATCGGAGATAACTTCACCCTTAACAACGTTTTCACCCTCGAACACGTTGAGCTGACGCCATTTAGGAATCAGTTCCTCGTAAGGATCTGCACCGTCAGTTGGAGTGATCACCAGACGCTTCTTACCCTTGGTTTCCTTACCGAAGGAAACAACACCGGAGATTTCCGCCAGAATGGAGGATTCTTTCGGCTTACGGGCTTCAAACAGGTCGGCCACCCGTGGCAGACCACCGGTAATATCCTTGTTACCGGACGACTGCTGAGGCATACGTGCGATAACCTGACCGATTTCGAGAGTCTCGCCATCTTTCAGGGCAACAATCGCGTTAGCGGGCAGGAAGTACTGCGCCGGGTTGTTGCTGCCTGGCAGGGTCAGTTCATTACCGTTCTCATCAAGCAGTTCAACCGCAGGACGGATGTCCTTACCAGCTGCTGGACGATCCTTAGGATCGATAACCTCGATACTGGACAGACCAGTAATGTCATCAGTCTGACGCTTGATGGTGATGCCTTCTTCCATACCGATAAAGCGAACCTTACCAGCAATTTCGGTCACGATTGGGTGGGTATGTGGATCCCACTTCGCAACAATGGCACCAGCTTCAACACTTGCACCGTCCTTAACAGACAGAACAGTACCGTAAGGCAGCTTGTAGCGCTCACGCTCACGACCAAACTCATCTGCCAGAGCCAGCTGACCGGAACGGGATACAGCAACCAGGTTGCCATCCTTACGCTCAACAGTCTTGATGTTGGTCAGACGGATTGTACCCTTGGCCTTCACAGTGATGTTGTCCTGTGCAGCCGCACGGGATGCAGCACCACCGATGTGGAAGGTACGCATGGTCAGCTGTGTACCAGGTTCACCGATAGACTGTGCAGCGATAACACCAACAGCTTCACCTGGGTTAACGATGTGACCACGGCCCAGATCACGGCCGTAACACTTGGCACACACACCATGACGAGTTTCACAGCTAATAGAAGAACGAACCATCATTTCATCGACGTTCAGCTCTTCCAGACGGGCAACCCATTTCTCGTCGATCAGGGTGCCAGCAGTCACTGCAATATCGTCGGAGCCCGGTACGTAAACGTCTTCAGCCACCACACGGCCCAGAATACGTTCACCCAGATCCTGTACAACCTCACCACCTTCGATAACTGGGGTGAGCAGCAGACCTTTGGTAGTACCACAGTCGTCTTCCGTAACAACCAGATCCTGCGCAACGTCTACCAGACGACGGGTCAGGTAACCGGAGTTTGCAGTCTTCAGTGCGGTATCCGCCAGACCCTTACGAGCACCGTGAGTGGAGTTGAAGTACTGAAGTACACTCAGACCTTCACGGAAGTTCGCAGTGATTGGTGTTTCGATGATGGAGCCGTCTGGCTTGGCCATCAGACCACGCATACCAGCCAGCTGACGAATCTGTGCTGCGGAGCCCCGCGCACCGGAGTCGGCCATCATGTAGACGCTGTTGAAGGATTCCTGCTCTTCCTCTTCGCCTTTCTTGTTGATAACAAGATCAGTCTTGAGGTTGTCCATCATGCGCTTAGCCAGCACTTCGTTCGCACGGGACCAGATATCGATAACCTTGTTGTACTTTTCGCCCTGGGTTACCAGACCGGAAGCAAACTGGTTTTCGATTTCACGCACTTCGGAGTACGCTTCGTCGATGATCTGGCCTTTCTCTGGTGGGATAACGAAGTCGTTAACACCGATGGACGCACCAGAAATGGTGGCGTAGCTGAAGCCCATGTACATCATCTGGTCTGCGAAGATAACAGTTTCTTTCAGACCAACGTTACGGTAACAGGCGTTCAGCAGACGAGAGATCGCCTTCTTCTTCATCGCCTGGTTAACCAGTTCGAATGGCAGGCCGTCTGGCACAATCTCCCACAGCAGAACACGACCGATGGTGGTCTCTGCAAGGAAGGTGCGGGTGCTCATCTCGCCATCTTCATTCTTAACGGTTTCAGAAATGCGAACCTTAACGCGGGCGTGCAGTTCTGCAGCACCGGTGCGGTAAGCACGCAGAGCTTCGCTGATGTCCTTGAACACCAGATCTTCACCCTTGGCGTTGATACGGTCACGGGTGATGTAATACAGACCCAGTACAACGTCCTGAGAAGGAACGATGATAGGTTCGCCGTTAGCAGGTGCCAGAATGTTGTTGGTAGACATCATCAGGGCACGAGCTTCGAGCTGTGCTTCCAGTGTCAGCGGTACGTGTACCGCCATCTGGTCACCGTCAAAGTCAGCGTTGTAGGCCGCACATACCAGTGGGTGCAGCTGAATAGCTTTACCTTCGATCAGTACAGGTTCGAATGCCTGGATACCGAGACGGTGCAGAGTAGGAGCACGGTTCAGCATAACCGGGTGCTCACGGATAACCTCATCGAGGATATCCCATACAACGGGCTCTTCACGCTCAACCATCTTCTTGGCAGCTTTGATTGTGGTGGCGAGACCACGGGTTTCCAGCTTGCCGAAGATGAATGGCTTGAACAGTTCCAGTGCCATCTTCTTGGGAAGACCACACTGATGCAGGCGCAGGGTTGGGCCTACAGTAATTACGGAACGACCGGAGTAGTCAACACGCTTACCCAGCAGGTTCTGACGGAAACGACCCTGCTTACCCTTGATCATGTCGGCCAGGGATTTCAGAGGACGCTTGTTGGAACCGGTGATAGCGCGGCCACGACGGCCGTTATCCAGCAGGGCGTCTACAGACTCCTGCAGCATACGCTTTTCGTTGCGTACGATGATGTCTGGTGCGTTCAGCTCAAGCAGACGCTTCAGACGGTTGTTACGGTTGATAACACGACGGTACAGATCGTTCAGATCGGAAGTCGCGAATCGGCCGCCATCCAGAGGAACCAGAGGACGCAGATCTGGCGGCAGAACCGGCAGAACGCTCATGATCATCCACTCAGGCTTGTTGCCGGAGTTGTAGAAGGCTTCCAGCAGTTTCAGGCGCTTGGTCAGCTTCTTGATCTTGGTTTCACTGTTAGTCTGCGGAATTTCTTCACGCAGCTGATCGATCTCTTCTTTCAGTTCGATGTCTGCCAGCAGGTGCTGTACAGCTTCTGCACCCATGCGGGCGTCAAAATCATCACCGAACTCTTCCAGAGCTTCGTAGTATTCTTCATCGTTCAGCAGCTGACCACGATCCAGAGTGGTCATACCCGGATCGATAACAACATAAGATTCGAAGTACAGAACACGCTCGATATCACGCAGAGTCATATCCAGCAGCAGGCCGATACGGGACGGCAGAGACTTCAGGAACCAGATGTGGGCAACAGGGGCTGCCAGTTCGATGTGACCCATGCGCTCACGGCGAACCTTCGCCAGAGCAACTTCTACGCCACACTTCTCGCAGATAACACCACGATGCTTGAGACGCTTGTACTTACCGCACAGGCACTCGTAATCCTTAACCGGGCCAAAGATTTTGGCGCAGAAAAGACCCTCACGCTCAGGCTTGAACGTTCGGTAGTTGATGGTTTCCGGCTTTTTAACTTCACCGTAAGACCAGGAACGAACCATCTCCGGGCTGGCCAGGGAGATACGAATGGAATCAAATTCTTCCGTTTGTCCCTGGGATTTCAGCAGATTAAGTAAGTCTTTCATCGCTTCTCCTCTCAGAAGCCGGCGGATACGTGGTACCCGCCGTATTTAACCTTGAGCCTAAGATCTCTTTAAGAAACTGATTACTCAGATTCCAGTTCGAGATCGATACCCAGAGAACGGATTTCCTTCACCAATACGTTGAAGGACTCAGGCATGCCTGGTTCCATGCGATGGTCACCGTCCACGATGTTTTTGTACATCTTGGTACGACCGGCAACGTCATCGGACTTAACCGTGAGCATTTCCTGCAAGGTGTAGGCAGCACCGTATGCTTCCAGTGCCCACACTTCCATCTCACCGAAACGCTGGCCACCGAACTGGGCTTTACCACCCAGAGGCTGTTGCGTTACCAGAGAGTAGGAACCGGTAGAACGGGCGTGCATCTTGTCGTCTACCAGGTGGTTCAGCTTCAGCATGTACATGTAGCCAACAGTCACCGGACGCTCGAAGCGATCACCGGTACGGCCGTCATACAGGGATACCTGACCACTGTCATCCAGATCTGCCAGACGCAGCAGAGCCTTGATTTCAGCTTCCTTGGCACCGTCGAATACGGCGGTCGCCATTGGTACACCCTTGCACAGGTTACGAGCCAGCTCCAGAACGTCCTCATCAGAGAAGTTGTCGATGTCTTCCTTAATACGGCCGGCACCTACAACGTTGTAAATCTCGTTCAGGAACTTGCGAATCTTGGCGATCGCCTGCTGGGACTGAACCATCTCGTTGATCTTGTGACCAAGACCACGGGCAGCTGCACCCAGGTGAGTTTCCAGCACCTGTCCTACGTTCATACGAGACGGTACACCCAGCGGGTTCAGCACGATATCAACAGGGTTACCGAATTCATCGTGCGGCATATCTTCTACCGGCATGATGATGGAGATAACACCCTTGTTACCGTGACGACCTGCCATCTTGTCACCAGGCTGGATACGACGCTTGATCGCCAGGTAAACCTTGACGATCTTCAGTACGCCAGGCGCCATGTCGTCGCCAGTCTGCAGTTTTTTCTTCTTGTCTTCGAAGCGCTCGTCCAGCTGAGCACGGAGCTCTTGCAGCTGCTTCTGGGCAGCCTCCAGCTGGTTGTTCAACTCTTCTTCAGACATCACCAGACGGAACCACTGTTCGTGCTCCAGTCCGTTAAGATAATCTGCAGTCAGGACATCGCCTTTCTGAAGACCAGGTGCACGATCAATCTTCTGACCTTCAATAGCCGCCAGCAGACGGGCGAAGGTGTCACCTTCTACAATACGGAACTCTTCGTTCAGATCCTTACGAATCTCGTCCAGCTGGCTCTTCTCGATAGACAGTGCGCGGGAATCTTTCTCAACGCCGTCACGAGTGAACACCTGTACGTCGATAACAGTACCTTTCACGGAAGTCGGAACACGCAGGGAGGTGTCCTTCACGTCAGAGGCCTTCTCACCGAAGATCGCACGCAGCAGTTTTTCTTCTGGCGTCAGCTGGGTTTCGCCCTTAGGCGTTACCTTACCAACCAGGATGTCGCCTGCTTCTACTTCCGCACCCACGTAAACAATGCCGGCTTCGTCCAGCTTGTTCAGTGCAGATTCACCCACGTTTGGAATATCGGAGGTAATTTCCTCAGAACCCAGCTTGGTGTCACGCGCCACACAGGTCAGTTCCTGAATGTGGATAGTAGTGAAGCGGTCTTCCTGAACTACACGCTCAGATACGAGCATGGAGTCCTCAAAGTTGTAACCATTCCAGGGCATGAACGCGATGCGCATGTTCTGACCCAGGGCCAGTTCACCCATGTCAACGGAAGGACCATCAGCCAGGATGTCGCCGCGGTGCACAGTCTCACCAGCTTTCACCAGCGGACGCTGGTTGATGCAGGTGTTCTGGTTGGAACGGGTGTACTTGGTCATACCGTACAGATCAACACCAGCTTCGCCAGGCTGAACTTCGTCATCGTGTACACGGATAACGATACGGCTTGCGTCTACGGATTCGATGATACCGCCACGACGAGCAACCACACATACGCCGGAGTCGCGCGCTACGTTGCGCTCCATACCCGTACCAACCAGCGGCTTGTCAGCACGCAGAGTAGGTACAGCCTGACGTTGCATGTTGGAACCCATCAGAGCCCGGTTCGCATCATCGTGTTCCAGGAATGGAATCAGGGACGCTGCAACGGATACAACCTGACGTGGAGAAACGTCCATGTACTGAACATTATCCGGTGCAGTCAGGGTCACTTCGTTGCGATGACGAACGTTGACCAGTTCTTCGGTCAGTTCCATCTTGTCGTTCATTGTCGCGGAAGCCTGGGCAATAACGAATTCGCCTTCTTCAATCGCGGACAGGTAATCGATGTCGTCTGTTACCTTACCATCAACAACCTTGCGGTATGGGGACTCCAGGAAACCGTACGGGTTAGTGCGCGCGTAGGTTGCCAGAGAGTTGATCAGACCGATGTTTGGACCTTCAGGGGTTTCGATAGGACATACGCGACCGTAGTGAGTCGGATGTACGTCTCGAACCTCGAAGCCTGCACGTTCACGGGTCAGACCACCGGGACCCAACGCAGAAACACGACGCTTGTGAGTGACCTCAGACAGCGGGTTGTTCTGGTCCATGAACTGGGACAGCTGGCTGGAACCGAAGAATTCCTTGATGGCAGCAGCCACTGGCTTGGCGTTGATAAGATCCTGAGGCATCAGCCCTTCGGATTCTGCCATGGACAGACGTTCTTTAACGGCACGCTCTACACGAACGAGACCAACACGGAACTGGTTTTCTGCCATTTCACCAACGGAACGTACACGACGGTTACCCAGGTGGTCGATATCATCGCATACTCCCTTACCGTTACGGATATTAACGAGAGTCTTCATAACTTCGATAATATCGTCGTTGTCCATGATGCCAGCACCGGTATCACTTTCACGACCCAGACGACGGTTGAACTTCATGCGGCCAACAGCGGACAGATCGTAACGCTCGGCGGTGAAGAACAGGTTCTGGAACAGTTGCTCGGCGGCTTCCTTGGTAGGTGGCTCGCCAGGACGCATCATGCGGTAGATTTCTACCAGAGCTTCCATTGCATTGGTGGTGGTGTCGGCACGCAGGGTGTCGGACACATAGGAGCCGCAATCCAGCTCGTTGGTATAGATAACATCAACGGACTTCACGCCAGCAGCGAGCAGCTTCTCATAGATTTCCATGGTCAGCTCGGTGTTGCACTCAACCAGAATTTCGCCTGTAGCAGAGTGGATTACCGGCTTGGCCAGCACTTTACCCAGAATATATTCCGGTGGTGCTTCCAGAGTACTGATATTAGCTTTTTGCAACTGTCGAATATGACGTGCGGTTACACGGCGGCCCTGTTCAACAATAACGTTGCCATCGTTGTCGCGGATATCGAAGCTGGACGCTTCACCACGCAGACGCTCAGGAACCAGATCAAAAGTAACGCCGTTACTGCTGATCTTGTATTCGTTGCTTTCAAAGAACAGATCAAGAATCTGTTCACTGCTGTAGCCCAGGGCGCGCAGCAGGATTGTTGCCGGCAGCTTACGACGACGGTCGATACGCACAAAGAGGAGGTCTTTGGGATCGAATTCGAAGTCAAGCCATGAGCCACGGTAAGGAATAACCCGGGCGGAATAAAGCAGCTTGCCGGAAGAGTGGGTTTTACCACGGTCGTTATCAAAGAACACACCTGGCGAACGGTGCAGCTGGGATACAATTACCCGCTCGGTACCGTTAACAACGAAGGTACCGTTGTCTGTCATGAGTGGAATTTCACCCATGTAGACTTCTTGTTCCTTGATATCTTTGATCGCCTTGTTGGCGCTTTCCTTATCATAAATGATCAGACGCACTTTCACGCGCAAAGGCACAGCGTAGGTTACCCCACGAAGCTGACATTCCTTTACGTCAAAAGCCGGAGTACCAAGACGGTAACCGACGTATTCAAGTGCGGCATTGCCGGAATAGCTGACAATTGGGAACACGGACTTGAAAGCCGCGTGCAATCCTATATCGTTACGTCCCTCTGGACCCGTATCGGTTTGCAGAAGCTTGCGATAGGAATCCAGCTGGATTGCCAGCAAATAGGGCACATCCATGACTTGCGGCAATTTGCCGAAATCCTTACGGATACGTTTTTTCTCTGTATACGAGTAAGCCATCAGCGTTCCCCAGCTAGGTCACCTGCGGATCTGTCGTGCGCGCCTACATAGGCCACGACCTTTGTCTCGAGGGCGGGTAGCCTCTCATTCATTTTCGAAGCCATCAGAATCCTGATGCTCACGACCGGTGCTCCGGTAAACTTGGTTTGTCCGGCTCCGTTATTGAACCAAGCAGGCTCGGACCTCAACAGGATCAGGACATGGTGAAATTCACTTAACTTTTTTACGCAGAAAAAGACCTCTGCCCCACGGTACTCCCGTTGAACATGAAGTCATCTCGTTCTGTCATAAAACCGCTCGCAATATCTGCAGCAAGTCGAGTGCCTACCCCCACAAACCCGAAACCACGGGTCCTGAACCGTCAAACCAAGTTGACCAGAGCACAAATACTTTCAAACCAATTCATCATTGGCTGCTCCCGTTACCAGGAACCTTTTCCGCTTATACGTCTTATTTAATGCGGTAAACTCCACATTCTAACAAGACTATTCAGAACTGCACGCAATTTACATAAACAGTTTGAAAAACTACTTATAAAACCGTTTATAAAAAGGCGCATCCTTCACAACGGAAAAAGGCCGGTGCCAAAGGCACCAGCCATTCGGCTCATCATGCAATAAGCCTGAAGTCATGCAAAGTAGAAATTACTTGATTTCTACAGTCGCACCAGCTTCTTCCAGCTGCTTCTTCAGCTCTTCAGCTTCTTCCTTGGAAGCGCCTTCCTTCAGAGGAGCTGGAGCGCTGTCTACAACGCCCTTAGCTTCTTTCAGGCCCAGGCCAGTAGCTGCACGTACAACCTTGATTACGTTTACTTTCTTATCGCCTGCGGAAGTCAGAATTACGTCGAATTCAGTCTGTTCAGCGGCAGCAGCAGCTTCGCCAGCAGCAGCAGGAGCAGCAGCAACAGCAGCAGCGGCAGTTACGCCGAACTTCTCTTCCATTGCTTCAACCAGTTCAACAACTTCCATTACGCTCATTTCAGCAATTGCGTTCAGGATATCTTCTTTGGACAGAGCCATTTCTCTTTCTCCAGAAATCTTCAGGGTAAAACCTGTTGCCTGTTCCCAGGCAAAAAAAATTAAAAACGATGAGAAGACTGCTAATTAAGCAGCGTTCTTCTTCTCGTCGGCAACAGCTGCCATTACACGGGTGATCTTCGCTGGGAACTCGTTCAGAGTACGTGCCAGCTTGGTCACAGGTGCAATCATTACGCTCATCAGCATCGCACGCGCCTGATCCAGTGTTGGCATCTTGGCCAGAACGTCAATCTGCTCGGCACCGAGCAGCTTGCCGCCAATGGACAGAGCCTTCACTTCCAGGGCGTCATTCTCCTTAGCAAAATCCTTCAGGACACGGGCAGCAGCGCCCGGATCTTCCTGAGAGAATGCCAGGATAGTAGGACCTACCAGGGCTTCGTTCAGGCACTCAAATTCAGTACCTTGAACAGCACGCTTGGCCAGAGTGTTACGTACGACCTTCAGGTAAACACCGTTCTTGCGAGCTTCGCTACGCAGAGCAGTCATCTGGTCAACAGTCAGGCCGCGGTAGTCCGCGATTACAGCCGACAGAGCGCTTTGGGCAGCCTCATTGACACCAGCGACAATCGCTTTTTTGTCTTCGAGACCTAACGCCATGGGGCTTTACTCCAGTTTGGTAAAGTGCATAACTCACCGGGCTGCGCCTTGGGCAACAAACCCGGTGACACTTAATACGGTGAAGGGCCAATTGTCAGACAATCGATTCACCGTCTCACGCAGGAAATTAAGCAATTGAGTACTACAACATCAGAACTAACTGAAAAGCCTCTCTCACACCTGCGATCTTTGACAGTCCTCGAATGAGAGGACCCCAAAGATGGTTTGCTGATACTCATATTTCAAAAGAGCTATGAGCATAGCGAATTTTTCAATCTCGACGCAGACTGGATTAGATTTCCAGAGTGGAAGGATCGATAGTCAGGCCAGGACCCATAGTAGAAGACAGGGAGATCTTCTTCAGGTATACGCCTTTAGCGGAAGCAGGCTTCAGCTTCTTCAGTTCAGCGATCAGAGCTTCAACGTTCAGTTTCAGAGCGGAAGCTTCGAAATCTACCTTACCAACGCTTGCGTGGATGATACCGTTCTTGTCAGTACGGAAACGTACCTGACCAGACTTGGCATTTTTAACAGCGTCAGCAACGTTAGGAGTTACAGTGCCAACCTTAGGGTTAGGCATCAGGCCGCGAGGACCAAGAATCTGACCCAGCTGACCAACAACACGCATTGCATCAGGAGAAGCAATAACAACATCGAAGTTCATTTCGCCAGCTTTAACCTGAGCAGCCAGATCATCCATACCAACGATGTCAGCACCTGCAGCTTTAGCAGCTTCAGCGTTTGCGCCTTGAGTGAACACAGCAACGCGAACGTCTTTACCAGTACCGGAAGGCATGATGGCGGAGCCACGAACAACCTGATCGGATTTACGTGGATCAACACCCAGATTCACGGAAACGTCTACAGATTCCTTGAACTTAACGGTGGACAGCTCAGCCAGGATTTTGGCAGCTTCTTCGAAGGTGTAAGCCTTGGTGGACTCAACCTTTTCAGCAATCAGTTTTGCACGCTTAGTCAGTTTTGCCATCTTACACACCCTCCACGTTCAGACCCATGGACCGGGCGGAGCCGGCGATGGTGCGGATAGCAGCGTCTTCGTCTGCTGCAGTCAGATCAGGTTCTTTGATCTTGGCGACTTCCAGCAGTTGCTCGCGAGTTACGGTACCAACCTTTTCAGTGTTAGGACGGCCGGAACCCTTCTTCAGTTTCAGAACCTTCTTCAGCAGCACGGATGCTGGCGGAGTCTTGGTTTCGAAAGTGAAGCTACGGTCACTGTAAACAGTGATGATGACAGGAATTGGCATACCTGCTTCCATGCTTTGAGTCTTAGCATTGAAAGCTTTGCAGAATTCCATGATGTTCACACCGTGCTGACCCAGTGCAGGACCAACAGGTGGAGAAGGATTTGCTTTACCAGCAGCCACTTGCAGCTTGATATAAGCTTGTACTTTTTTAGCCATGATTTACCTCATAGAGGGTTCAAACGCCTCAGCCAACATGAGCCAGCTTCCGCTCCCCGAGACCGGGGCGAACCCCGGATGTCAAAAGCCCCGCAAGCTGCAATCTACACAAATGTAGTTACAAAAATGCGAGGCTCGATATTCCTTATCTCAGCCCTTTCAGTCAGCTCGACGCTGCCGGGTTAAGATTAGCCTTTCTCCACTTGGCTGAACTCCAGTTCAACCGGGGTAGAGCGACCAAAAATCATTACAGCCACCTGTAGGCGACTCTTTTCGTAATTGACCTCTTCAACAGTCCCGTTGAAGTCAGCAAACGGCCCGTCAATTACGCGAACCATTTCACCTGGTTCGAACAGGGTCTTCGGACGAGGCTTATCGCCACCCTCCTGAACCCGCTGAAGAATAACATCAGCTTCTTTTTGGGTGATCGGCATAGGCTTATCTGCCGTACCACCAATAAAACCAAGTACGCGAGGCGTATCTTTAATCAGATGCCAGGAATCTTCTCCCATCTCCATCTGAACCAGGACATAGCCTGGAAAGAACTTGCGCTCACTACGACGCTTCTGGCCGTTCTTGATTTCTACAATTTCTTCTGTAGGTACAAGAATCTCGCCAAACAGATCCTCCATGCCATACAGCTTTACACGCTCTTTTAAGCTGCGCATAACCTGCTTTTCGTATCCGGAATAGGCGTGGACGACGTACCAACGTTTAGCCATCTTGTGTCCTTATCTAATCAGGCTGCTAACAATCCAGCCTAGCAGACTATCCAGACCCCACAAAACCAGACTCATAAACAGCACAACCAGAACGACGATAACGGTAGTCTGTGCAGTTTCCTGACGTGTAGGCCATACGACCTTACGCACCTCAGCCTTGGCATCGCGAAGCAATCCCCAGAACAGCTGACCCTTTTCGGTCTGCAGAGCAACACCAATTGCAATTGCAGCCAGAATCACCAGCCCTATTACGCGGTAAAGAATAGATTCACCGCCAAAGTATGAATTCCCGTATGCTCCACCGGCAACGAGAATTGCTACAACCAGCCACTTCAACCCATCGAGGCGACTGATGTTTTCAACGTCCGTTTTACCACTCATCCAGAATATCTCAGCAGATCAGGAATTCATCCGGGAAGGGATCTGGCAGGCCATGAGAGAATCGAACTCCCAACCCCCGGTTTTGGAGACCGGTGCTCTACCAATTGAGCTAATGGCCTACTGCCTAATGAAGCCTTTCAAGCCAATAACCCTTACGGATTCCAGCCGACTCCGGGTGGCGTACTATACACGATCCCAAAGCAAATACAACACCTGAACCGACCTAGAACCCAGATCGGTTCGGCGTTTATACCATATCGGTATACGAACTGACTTTTCAGTCTAAAGCTCGTTTATTATTCGATAATTTTGGCCACAACGCCAGCACCAACAGTACGGCCACCTTCACGGATTGCGAAACGCAGACCGTCTTCCATGGCGATGGGGGCAATCAGCTCAACTTTCATCTGAACGTTATCACCTGGCATTACCATTTCAACGCCTTCTGGCAGCTCTACGTTACCGGTTACGTCGGTAGTACGGAAGTAGAACTGAGGACGGTAGCCCTTGAAGAATGGAGTGTGACGACCACCTTCATCCTTGGACAGAACGTACACTTCGGATTCGAAGGTCGTATGGGGCGTTACGGAACCAGGCTTAACCAGACACTGGCCACGCTCAATATCTTCACGCTTAACGCCACGCAGCAGGGCA
>NZ_SMME01000629.1 GCF_009711465.1 Parendozoicomonas verongulae
CCGATGTAAAACCTCAACAGGCCCTAGAGCCAGCCCTTCATTTTAAATATGAAATAGGTTCCAAGGCCACTCATTACCATCAATCCAATGGCTATGGGGTAACCGTACTCCCAGTGTAACTCAGGCATAAAGTTAAAGTTCATACCGTAACTGCTGGCAATCAGGGTGGGCGGCATGAATACGGTCGCCATTACCGAGAAGATTTTAATAATCTTGTTCTGTTCCAGGTTGATATAACCCATTACAGCTTCCTGCAAGAAGTTGATTTTGTCGAAAAGAAACGCGGTATGGGGAAGCAGGGAATCAATATCCCGCAGCATCTCCATAATTTCCTGCTGATGGTGGTCAGCCATGCGAATACGGCGGTTGCGCACTAGATAACGCAGAGATCGTTGACTGTCCAAGAGACTCAGACGGATTTTTCCGTTCAGGTCTTCCTGCAAAGCGATGTCTTTCAGAGCCTGATCGTTGGTTTCGTCGTCAGTGTCTTCCCGTAAGGTCATTTCACTCACGGCTTCCAGACTTTCGTAAACTTCCTCGAGAAGGTCAGCGAGATAATCAACCTTAGAGGTGAACAGAGCAGTGAGAATCTCCATAGGTGAGTCTAACTCAAAGTGCTGACGCTTGAGATAGTTACGTACCAATCGGAACAGGCCAACTTCTTCATCCCTCAGAGTGACCAGCAGGTGAGGGCGCAGGTTGAAGGAGACACTGGTATTACGCACTTCTTTGCCTGAGCGGTGGGGGAAAAAACTGGTAATGTGCAAACCATCTTTATCCTGATAGAAGCGGGACGTTGCCTCAATCTCGTTCAGGTCTTCACTGTCCGGCACTTCTTCCACGTAATAACTGTCCAGCCAACTTCGTTCTTCTTCCGAAGGTTCCACCACGTCAAGCCATACCGTATCACCGGGTAACGAATCGTTAAGACCCAGCTGGTTAATTTCGATACGATTGTCCTGAAGTTGGTAGGCAGTGATCATGCGAAAGGCGGCCCCCGTAAGAATAAAGAGATAAAAGGGAAAGAAGAGGGTAATTGGGCATTCTACCACAGGCCAGACAAAAAACAGTTTCTAATAGTTACTAAGAGGGGGAATTACATTTCCGAGACAATTCTCGCTGATTTATTGAGAGCTTAACTCTTTGTCGTCAGCTCTTCTTTGAGGATTTGGTCACGAACCTGAGCCATGATTTGCCCAGTCAGGTTCAGGCCGCTATCGTCATGGCCATTGCCCCAGAAACTGTCGCCACCTTTAGGTGTTTGCTCAATAAGCACACAGGGGTAGGTTGCCATAAGCTGAGCTTTCAATGTGGGGTTATATTTGAATTTTGCGTAGATGCCTCTATGCATAACCTGATGACTGACCTGATGCCACTTTTTCGTATCAATCAGCTGTCTGTAGTAAATCCCTTTTGGGTTTCCCAGTATGGCGGCGTCCCTACCTGATTGAGCTTTCAGAATCTCCTGTTTGGCGCGTTTAACCACGTTTGGGTCAGCATCATCTTTCAAGGCGTACACAAACTTTGAATGCTGGAAATAGTGCTCAACGGAAGGAAAATAAGCACCATCTACCACTATTGGCCTAGATGAACCTTTTTCCTGAGGTATAAAAGTGTTGCTTAAAAAGTGGGTGTTTTTATTTAACTGACGGTCAAAGAAGCGTACACAACCCTGATTAGCAGTCACCACAGTTTTAAGCTCGGGGTGTGAGTGATACTTCGCCAAAAGCTGTTGAACGGCGCCGTAGTTTCTTGGATCAACAGTGGTGGGCTTAATAGTGCCATCCGAATGTTTTACGGGAATCACGTATGAGATGTCCAGGCCTCGGGGGAGGCTGGGTTCGTTGGGTTGAATACGAACAGGCTGCTGTTGTGGATCTGTTTGATAGGTTGACGTCTCTTTCTTTTTTGGTTTGCCCTCTTGCGAAGAGGGTGGCTGTACTGATGACTTTGTCGGGCTCACTACACCAATCGCTTTACTCCAATCGGGGTTGGGTTTTAAGTAGTTCGCCATTCTTCGAGCTTGAAGAAAGTCATGGAGAGGCTTACTCAGT
Organism: Parendozoicomonas verongulae; assembly: GCF_009711465.1. Classification (GTDB taxonomy): domain Bacteria; phylum Pseudomonadota; class Gammaproteobacteria; order Pseudomonadales; family Endozoicomonadaceae; genus Sansalvadorimonas; species Sansalvadorimonas verongulae. The sequence goes on from NZ_SMME01000629.1 coordinate 2,055, forward strand.
GGGTGGTCACACGCCTGCATGAAACTCAGCATTTGAGCGATACGAGCCTGACTAGAGTTTGTTTTGGTAGAGCCCGGAAACGGCATCCAGCGCAGGTATTTGCTGTTTTGTGAGCGATTCAGCGAGAAGTGATTTCCTCGGCGCTTGATTCCCCAATGGCCAAGCATTTTGTCAATAGCGGCCGTTACGTTTCTCTGGATAGGCGCTTTAGCGAGCACGTGTCTCACCATCTCATCTGTAAGACGGGGGGCTCCAGGGGAAGTGGG
>NZ_SMME01000082.1 GCF_009711465.1 Parendozoicomonas verongulae
CGCCCTGGTCACAGACAAAGGGCTTGCCCCTTGTGTGAACTTTTAGCGTGTGCATACCATAGAAATCCACAGACATATCGTCGTCAGTTCGAACCTGAAGCTCTCTGTAATGCTCACGTGCCCAGGTATTTAAACGCGAAGAAAACGGGTCTCCTGAAGGAAGGGGGGAGCAGTTGATGTGAATAGGAGCTTCCTCATCCGGAGACACATGACATATGTTTGCCTTATCCCGGATCCATGTTGTG
>NZ_SMME01000308.1 GCF_009711465.1 Parendozoicomonas verongulae
TTTTACTGCAAAGGCGCCAGATGACAACAGACCGATCGTTATACAGAGACTGATGGCGACAAAGTTCAGCCTGAAGACCATTCCCATCCTCCCTTCTCATAAAAAGAACACAGAAAATAGCAACGTAACTGGCGGACTCTTATGATGCTGGCATTTACGGCACTGGTCGCCTGTTGCTGGATGGATTGAGCATCTCCTGACTTATTACACCATACAGTCCGTGCTTTATCAGAGTATGGTTGTGAAAGGAGCGTCACATATCTTTCCTAACAGTGCAGGATGCGCTTGTGCTTGATGAGATGACCAGGCTGGGTGAAAGACTTGTTGCACCTGTCCTGGTCACAGACAAAGGCCCTGCCCCTTTGTGGGTACGTTTGTGCCTGATGGAATTACCGGATGTGACGAAAGACTTGTTGCACCCGTCAATGTCGCAGACAAAGGGCCTGTCCCCTGTGTGGACGCGTTTGTGATCGGAGAGATGACTGGATGTGATGAAAGTCTTATTGCACCCGTCAAAGTCACAGGCAAA
>NZ_SMME01000288.1 GCF_009711465.1 Parendozoicomonas verongulae
AACAGGTCTGCCGATCACCACTTTGTGCATTGCCGCGGGAAAAACCGCAGAACCCAATTAACACTCACTGGATCAACGGCTGTACAACATCTGACAGTTGAAGTGGGTGCCACAACATGGAATAGAAACCCATCTGCCACTTGCCGCATTTCCAGTAACAATGAGGTTCCTGACATTTTATGCCCGCCTCCTTCTTCACCTCCCCTTCTGACCACTCTATTTTCAGAGTTTTCGGAGTTTTCGGACTTGGAGCAGGATAACGCTCTATTTTCAGAGTTATCTTTTTTGTTGCAGGATGGTGTATTTCAGAGTGTCCTTTGCGCCAGTGCAGAGGAGTGTACATTCGATACAGGTGTCACTCTTACTGAAATGAGTCCAACTCAGTCTGACAGCGATCAGCAGCCCAGGAACACCTCCGGGATGCACACCAAACACAAGCTCAGCCACACAGGGGGCAGCCCCTTTGTCTGTGACCAGGACGGGTGCCAC
>NZ_SMME01000725.1 GCF_009711465.1 Parendozoicomonas verongulae
GGACATGCGCAAGCGCTGCCGATAACATCTCTGGCTGAAAGTAATTGTAATAATCACTAAACCCGTTATAAAAACAAAGAGGAACCTTTGGGTCGCTAAAACGCGATGTGTACGTTCCTGGATAGTTGGGATTGTAACCTGACCGTGACTCCGCTACCGACTCCGTCACAGTGTCACAAAACTCCGGCCGCATAGACAGAAACCATGGCTGAACTAATGATGTTACACATTGATCAGGATAAGAATGAGGTATATCCAGACAGGCCAGCCATGAAAGAAATTGAAAGCAGTCATCGATACTTCTTGCGCCACCACACGCCCTGAGCTGATCAAAAACCGCACAAAAAACAACGTTCTGACCCAGCCCTCCGCGATAATCATCCAGCCCAATCTCGGCATTGGTCAATCGCTCTGTTGGATATCCAGCAAAATGCAGAAGCAACATAATTTCAAACCAGGATCGTCCTTTCTCCCTGATATCAGCCAGCGCATCAATCACCGGATAAACGCCCTTTTCCACAGAAGCCTTTATATCCATCAGATTCTTGCGGATCAGAGATGCCCTCCATTTGTCGCTACTTTTATTACCTCTGTGCGACAAGGAACCATCACCTAAAAGATCATTGAGAAAAGAAAACCGGGTGCTCAGCAATTCGTTTTTGAACTCACTTTCCATAGCCCGTGCAAGACTATCAAGCTTTTTGCTTACGGGGTGGTCAGGTGGAACAAAAGTTTCCTGTAACCTTGATTCTTGTTGTTCTGCTTCTCCTCCGATAGGCTGTCTGTATCCAAGCATACTTGACAGACAATTTGTGAAAATATTCATCTTTATCCCATTCCGTTATCCCTAACCTGATGGACAAAACCTGCTCAAAACAATTCCAAACAATCCTGTTAGCACATCAATACTGACCGGCCAGCACAGCAGGAGTGCCCATGATTAACAGGGAACAGAAAATGGTGCCTTGGCAGACGAAAAAAGGCCGAAACCCTCACAGGTTTCGGCCTTTTTTGTCACGATATTTTCAATCAATGACTGGTCGTGCTCTTAATCACTCGCCGCAGGCGCTTAGTGACTGGTCGCAGACGCGGCATCACGACGAATACGGATATTCAGATCATGCAGCTGCTGAGGATCAACAGGGCTTGGGGCCTGAGTCATCTGGCAAGCGGCAGACTGAGTTTTCGGAAAGGCAATTACTTCACGGATGTTGTCTGTGCCGCACAGCAGCATCACCAGACGGTCCAGACCGAAGGCCAGACCACCGTGGGGTGGCGCACCGAACTTCAGAGCGTCCAGCAGGAAGCCGAACTTCTCACGCTGCTCTTCTTCATCAATATTCAGTACGCGGAATACCGCTTCCTGCATATCCTGTTTGTGAATACGTACGGAACCACCGCCCACTTCGTAGCCGTTGATCACCATATCGTAAGCACGGGACAGAGCAGTTTCCGGGTTGGCTTCCAGCTCTTCTGGTGTGCAGGTTGGCGCGGTGAACGGGTGATGCAGTGCCGTGAGGCCGCCCTGACCATTCTCTTCAAACATCGGGAAGTCCACAACCCACAGTGGTGCCCACGCTTTAGTGTACAGATCAAGGTCTGCACCCAGCTTGCAGCGCAGTGCGCCCATGGCATCGTTCACAACGCTGGCGCTGTCGGCACCGAAGAAGATGATATCGCCGTCTTTGGCTTCCAGACGCGCCATAATGTTCAGGGCTACGTCTTCCCCCAGGAACTTCAGGATAGGCGACTGCAGACCTTCAACACCCTTAGCCAGCTCGTTGACCTTCACCCAGGCCAGACCTTTCGCGCCGTAGTTGCCGACATACTTGCCGTAGTCGTCAATCTGCTTACGGGTCAGTTTGGTGGCACCTTGTGGCAGTTTCAGGGCAGCCACACGGCCTTTCGGATCGTTAGCCGGGCCATTAAAGACCTTGAAATCAACGCTGGCAACCAGATCGTCGATATCTTCCAGCTCCAGCGGAATACGCAGGTCTGGCTTGTCGGAGCCGTACTTCTGCATGGCTTCGGCAAAAGTCATATGTGGGAACGCGCCCAGATCAACGCTCAGCAGTTCGTTGAACATTCTGGTAACCATCTCTTCGGTGGTTGCCATCACGTCCTCTTCGTTCATAAAGGACGTTTCGATATCAATCTGGGTAAATTCTGGCTGACGCTCGGCACGCAGGTCTTCGTCCCGGAAGCACTTTACGATCTGGTAGTAGCGGTCAAAGCCAGACACCATCAGCAGCTGCTTAAACAGCTGTGGAGACTGAGGCAGCGCGTAGAAAGAACCCTGATGCACACGGCTGGGTACCAGGTAATCACGGGCACCTTCCGGGGTGGCACGGGTCAGAACCGGCGTTTCAATATCCAGAAAACCACGTTCTTCCAGGTAGTTACGCACCATACGGGTCGCCTTGCTGCGCATAATCAGCTTTTCCTGCATCTCCGGACGGCGGAGATCCATATAGCGATAACGCAGGCGTACGTCTTCACCAACGTCAGTGTAACCGTCCAGCTGGAAAGGAGGTGTCTGGGCATCATTGAGGATTTCCACCTCTTTACCCAGCACTTCAATTTCACCGGTGGGCATATTGGGATTCACGGTACCTTCAGGACGCGGGCGTACACGACCGGTCACTTTCAGTACATATTCGCTGCGGGCCTTGTCTGCCAGTGCGAAGGCCTCTTCAGTATCCGGGTCAATCACAACCTGTGCGATACCTTCACGATCGCGCAGATCGAGGAAGATAACGCCACCGTGATCACGGCGACGGTGCACCCAACCACAAAGAGTGACTGTTTCGCCGTTATGGCCCAGATTGATGTCGCCACAGTAATGGCTGCGCATGGTTAACCTCTAACTCTTGCTTTATGCCGGCTTACGCCGGGCCTGACTATTCCCAATCCTGATCGCAGGTTAGTCGCTGGTTGCCGCACAGGAACCACAGCCGCTTTTGGTGTCTTTCCCAGGACAGTGATTATCTGTTGTTGCCAGATTTTTCTTCTGCTTGCCTTTGAAATCAGTCTCGTACAAGACACCGGCTTTTAAACGGTGACTCATCCCACAATTCTGACAAAGATACTCATCTACAGGCATGAAATAGCGCCCAAAAATCCTGATCTCACAAATGACCGATCATTATCACAAGGGATGCGTAAATTGTCATCACGGTTTTGCGCGGTTACATCATGAATTTGCACAAATCCCAGTCTTTGACTATTCCATAGCCAGCAGAATATGCCTGCACCCTTACAGCAGTCCGTTACAAAAACAGTGTAAAAGTGGGAGTAGTATCGAATGTTAACAACAAAAGTGCCGGTTAAAGGCAGAACCCTTACCAGTATGGCTGTCGCCACCATTGTATCTGCTATGGCTTTACCAGCGCTGGCAGAGCAGCGTGAAGCACCATTCAGTGACATGATGGATGAAACCTCCGTTGACCTCAGCCTGCGTAACTTTTACTTCAACCGTGATTATCAGGAAAAACATCTGGATAAGGACAGTAATAATAAAAAGCCCGGCACTGTGGAATCCTGGAGTCAGGCTGCCCGTCTGGACCTCAAGTCCGGTTACTTTGATGACCTGATTGGCTTTGACGCCTCCCTGTTCGGCAACCTGAAACTGGTAGGCGATGAAGAGAAGTTTGGTTCCGGCGCCCTGAGACCAGGACACGCTCACCCCAAAAACGGCAAAATTGTTGCTGACCAGAAAAGTTACAGTAAACTCGGCCAAGCCTATCTGAAAGCCCGTTTCGGTAACGATGATCTGAACGCCAACCTCAAAGCTGGCCGCATGTTCATTGATACTCCTCTGCTGAACGACAACGACTCCCGGGCAACCCCTTCCACCACTCAAGGCATCTACGGTGAAATGGAAGCCTGCGGTCTGGAGTTTTATGGGCTGTATTCTGACAAAGCGTCTGACCGGACAGAGTCAGGCTTTCATTCCTACAAAAATGATAATGGCGACACTTGGAAGGTTGGTATTATCGGGGCTAAATACTCTCTGGACGAGCTCACCCTGCATGCCTCTACAGGTAAAGCAGACAAGTTCAAGAAACAAAACTTCCTCAATGCCTCTTACACTCTGGACTTGGGCAGCAAAACCAGCCTGATGCTGGATGGGTATTATCAGACTGTTAAAGACGATGGTCACTATTACACAAAGAATGGTGGCAAGCTGGATAGTAAGCTGTGGAACCTGGCAACTCAGCTTTCAGTGGATTCACTCTCTTTCCTTCTCTCATACCAGAGCGTTATCGGAGACGAGCTTGACTATGACTGGGGCGGCAGTGACAACAATGGTCTTGTTACCTGGAATGCAGTTCAAATCCTTGATTTCAATAGAAAAGATGAAAAATCCTGGCAGGCCCGGATTGATTACTCCTTTGATAGCCTGGGCATTCCCGGCTTAAAGCTGATGACTCGCTATGTTCATGGCAGCTATAAAGATAAAGACACTAAAAAACAGCACGAATGGGAACGCAATACGGATCTGAGTTACACATTCAGTAACAGCTCCCTTGATGGCCTGTCCATCACCTGGAGAAACGCTACTGTACACAGTGCAGATAAAAGCGTATCTCTGGATGAGAACCGGCTGATTGTGAATTACACTCTTCCCATTATTTAACTCAAAGACAGCAGGCACTGGTAAGGAATTAACGAGCCAGTGTCTGCTACCTCTTATAAAAAAGATAAAATCGACATATCACCCATTCGCGCCTATTAAGAAACTCTCCCTCTCTATGTTGCATTTCCTGAAAACCTGTTGAAGAATAAGAATGCACAAGCATTTTATGTGCAGTTGCCCGGGGAGGCACGCCGTTTGCTCCATGCAGTTGTATGAAGTTTCTAAAGATTGGAAGCAATGTGTTTGGTAATTGCCATAAAAGCAAACGCCAAAAACTACAACACCAAGGAGCCGTTGCCATAATGAAAAACCTATCCAAAAGCGCACTTAGTGTAGCTATCGTTTCAGCCCTCGCTGCCACCTCAGCTCAAGCTGAGCAGTTTATGGATGACAGTTCTCTGAACATCCATCTGCGAAATTTCTACATGAACAAAGATGTGCAGAAAGGCACAGCAAAGTCCGATAAAGACAAATCCTGGGTTCAAGCTGTAAGAGCTGATTTTTCATCCGGTTATTTTGCCAACATTATTGGTATTGATTTAAGTTCTTACTATACCCTTAAGGCCACTGAAAGCCGCGGCACATCCACTGCGAACGACCTCCTCCAGAAAGACAGTAAAAACAAAGGTCATAGCTTTGGCAAAAACTTCGGCGCCGTGAAAGTCAATCTTATGGACAAAGGTGTTGCCAAGTACGGTCGCATGGTTTTAGACACTCCTTTACTGAATGAAAGCGACTCGCGCTCCCTGCCAAGCACAACAGAAGCCTTTTATGCGGATTACACTATGGAAGGTTTCACTTTTTACGGTGCCGTAGCCAAAAAGGGGAATAGCAGAACCCAATCTGGTTATGAGGATTACCAGGCCGCTCATAGTCTGACAGATGATGGTGAAGTTACGTTCAAGAAAGAGGCAGTTAAAACGTTTGGCATATCCTATGAAGGCCACGGACTGAACCTTGGCGCGGCTTACGGCAAACAAAACAATGCAGCAAGTGCCCTCTACACCGATGCCAGTTATTCCTTCGATCTCAACAGCATGTCCTCAGTCATGCTTGGGGCTCAGTACGGCAAGGTTCATGTTATTGGTAATAGTGAGGATATATTTATCAATAAAGCCGGCGGTGAAAAAAGCAGCCTTAGCTGGTTTGGTCTGATGGCTGGTATGAACTTTGGAAAATTCAGTACCTCGGTCAGCATGACAGATATTGGTGATGCCAAAGGCGGCATACCGGATGCTGGTGTCCCCTGGCAAGGTGGCGAAGACTCAACCGAGTTTAACGGATACAACTCCGTTCAGATTAACGATTTCTACAATGAAAACGAAACCTCTTATAAGGTCAAGGTAGGGTATGACTTCTCCGACATGCTGGATGGCCTGAGCGCCTCAGCGTTGTACGTGACCGGGAAAATCAACAACTCCGGCTCCGACGAGGATGTAAACACCAGCGAATACAATGTCCGTATTGATTACGCAGTGCCACAAATGGATGGCTTGAAGTTCACATTGCGTCACGCCAAGTATGATGCCAACGCAACAGGTAAGACCAACGATGAAACCAAGAAGGACACCCGGGTGCTTATCACCTACGATTTTGCTGTCTTCTAGGCAACACTAACACCACCCTCCCATATACCCCACCGCCTCTTATGAGGCGGTTTTTAAGCCGCTACAGCATTCACTACGAAAACTAACGCCCTCCTCCGCTCAAATAACTTGATAGATTCCTTATTGACTGCCACACCTCATACCCCTTTGGTAATGACGGTTCGTGGGCTGCACTATGTTAAGTGTTCATGAGAAACAGCGGTGGATCTACGCCAGTTTTTTCCTCTTTGTTTTCGTGTTTTGCGCAAAGGCACTGGGCGCAGGTGAATATCCAATGATACTGAAAAGAGAATACGGTGATGAGCACGATTTCCTGGCGGCCTGCCGTGAAGGGAACGTAAAAGCAGTGCAATTTTTTATAGATCAGGACGATTTTGATGTTAACAAACGTTTCATCAGCGGAGCGTCTGGCACATATACTAATGGTCTTTTTCTTGCGGCGCAGAATGGACATACTGAGGTAGTTAAAATGTTGGTGAGAATTGAGGGGATAGACATCAACAACACATGGGAAGGTATCACTCCTTTATTGCAAGCGACTATGCACAGCCAGCCTGAGGTGGTTAAAATTTTAGTGAACACTAAGGGGATAGGCATTAATCATAAATGGGAAGGTGCCACAGCTTTATTTCACGCGGCGCAGGACGGTCACGCAGAGATGGTGAGAAGTTTACTTCGCAGCGGTGCTGATCCGTTTCAGAAATGGAGGATGAATTTGATTCTTACCAAAAGCCCATTAAGCGCTGCAAAACAAGGTAGACCTTTTTTTAGAAGGTGGAATCCTGACAAGTATGACCGGTATACAGCAATCATTCATATGCTCAATCAGGCAATCTGTAACCACAGTGCTTACGGGTCAGTAGCAACCGCTTCCACTGCAGAACCTCCCTTGTTAAATGGATTTTCTACTATCCATTTACAGAACCGCTCAAAATTGTGGCCTTAAAGATCAGGCTGGAGAGAAACACCGATAAACTATGAAAAGGTTCTCAGCAAGAAACTACATAGATAAGAGGAGGCAATCATCGGCCGGTGCAAGTACTGCCGCATGCAGACAGTCATTAACAACCGGCCGATTCAACAGGGTTCAGGAGGTTGCAAAATCCTTGAGTTTTTTCAAAGGACGCACTTTAACCTGGATAGAGGCTGGCTTTGCTGCCACATCCATAAGTTCTCCAGGGCGGAAAGGGTTAGGGACATTTTTTT
>NZ_SMME01000850.1:0-44418 GCF_009711465.1 Parendozoicomonas verongulae
GAAGAAGAGGAAGCTTTCTTCTTATCCGTAATTAATTGAGGGGGAGTATGGCTGCGTTTCGTGACTAAACCTGAATCAGAATTGCGTCTTCTTTTTTCCACGTCAAATGACGCTTTACTATCTGGAGATCTTTTCCTTGAAATAGAGTGAAATGGCTGCATTTTTGATAATCTCTTCGCTGTTTTCCCTGAATCACTGCAAATATCGACAGCACAAGCCATTTTGGGTTCCATACGTGAAATGGCAGTAGCCGAGGTTTGTGCGGCATCCAAAAAGACAGTCCAGAGAACGTGCAAAAACATGGACAATGCAGCTACTTGCAAACAAGCTTGTTGAGTTAAATGTTGTAGAAAGTATTTCAGGCACAGCAGTGTTGCACTGTTGGTACGCAATCAGTTAGAGCGGTTTCTGGCAGAGATAGTGGATATATCTCGCCATACTCTGATACGGCTCCTGTCGCCCATAAATACTTTCCGCTTCCAGAATATCTTCAAACTTGCTGCGTTTGAGATCGTGTGGGCGCATGTTGTCGTAAATACCTCGAATGCCTGTTCTGGCTTTAATCTCGAACCCTTCCTCGTTTAGCCAGCTCTCTACGTCTTCCGGGTTTTGTGGGTTATCGGGTGTGAGGGTTTTGCCATTGCCTTTCAGGCGTGCACCGGGGTTGTTGGTGTAAACAAAGTTACCCATCATCAGGTGCCGCCAGATAAGGGCGCGCTTGTTGTAAAACAACACAGAGAACCAGCCGCCGGGTTTTACGGTTTTGGCCAGTGTTTTCAATACCTGTTCAGGGTTCTCCAGCCATTCTATAACCGCGTGAAACAGTACCAGGTCACCGGTGCTGCCTGTGTGGTCGGGTAGTTCCTGTATTGGTATGTGGTGCACAGTGAGGTCTGTTGCCGGGCTAATGTCCTGAAAGTTTCTTTCTGCGCGATTGAGCATTTCTCGGGAGATATCACACAGGGTGACTTTATGGGGCTGGCCTTTTGTCAGCTGTGCGGAAAACAGCCCTGTACCGCCGCCTGCATCAATAATCTGGTATGGGGACGCATCAGGGGAGGTCAGCCAGCCGACCTGTGTCTCAATATCTTCGCGAATGAGCGTGGTGCGGATGCGGCCTTTATCGGTGCCGTATATCTGTCGCTCAAAACGCTCAGCGAGAGTGTCAAAGTTTCTGTCTGCGGACACTCGTGGGCTCCTGTTTATAAATGCTGCGCAAGTTTACCGTAATTTGTTTTAACCACTAAGAGTGGTAACAGGTTGCTTAGAGGGGCTGACACCTCTGTGAACGTAGTGACCTGTTCAAGGGTCTTTGGTCTGTTTGCAGGAGAATACTATGGCATCACCTCTTGATTTGTCCTCTCTCAATCTTGGTGGAGTGGGCTCCTCATCTGAAGCTTCCAGAAGAGAGTCTCTTGGGCAGTTTGGTCGAATGGTTTCATCTGTGCGGCGACTCCTGGGTTCCCGCGCGGCGAGTGAGGTTATGAATTCGGCTCCGCTTGCAGAAGGTTTGAAGCGTCAGGCTTTGGCTATTATGACAACCCGCCCGCAAGATTTTGAAGGTGGTTATGCCCGTATCTGGTTGGTAAAAAACGTGCCAGAGGGGGAAGTCGTATACGCAATAAAGGCTGCGAAAAAAGAGTCTGAGGGTACGCCATCCCATGAGATTATGCAGAACGAGCTGTTCCGCGAGGCGGTGGCACTTAAGTGTCTTAAACATCCTAATATTGTGGAGCTTCTGGGTACCTGTCAACACCCCTCCTTGGGGATTATTCTTGTTCAGGGGCTTATGGATGGCAGTTTACATGAGCTTTTTGAAGAGTTGGAGGGTATCCCTGTTACTACTGTTCATCACATAGGATGTGATGTCTCGGCGGGTTTGAGGTTTATTCATCACCAACATTTGACTCATGGCGATCTGCAGGAGGGAAATGTTCTGTACAGGAAGGAAGAAAAGGGTACATTCTCTTTCCGTATCGCTGACTTTGGCTCTAGCTCACGGGTAGGGGAGCGTCGGCCTCCGTCGGGCAATGTGTATTTGCCGCCAGAGGTTTCTTCATACTGGAAGAAGCAATTTTCTGCTCACTTTGTAAGCAAACCTTCTGCATGTACAGAGTCAGATGTGTGGGCTTTCGGTGCCATGATTTTGCGACTTTTACTGGTCGTCTCGCCTGCTGAACTTGGGTTATGGATAAGTCGTCTGGCAAGAATCTCTATAGAGGAAGAGCGTGAGACGGAGGCGCAATGTCTTGAACGCATGTCTGGCCTTGCTGTCAGGGAGCAAAAGCTTTGCCGGGAGCCTGTGCCTGACAATCTGAGGGATTGGGTTCACGGTGTTCTGAGAGCAATGTCGGGATGCCTGAGCCTCAGGCTGGAGAGTCGTCCAAGTATTGATGAGGTGAATCGCAGGCTTCAGGATATATCTCTGCGGATGGTCAGCCCGGGTAAGGACAGGGGGGGTAAACAGAAGGCGGAGTGATATCTTAGTTTCGCTATCGAAAACACTGCTAAGAATTACTACTCATCCGGTTTGCCAGTCCTGGGGTCTATGTGCGAGCATTATTTATCAGTATTTTTTATATTTAGTGTTTTTATAACGATACCAAAGAGATTTGCTCTACATGGATTCGATCCAGACAATTTTTGCTTTTATTGTGACGCTGGGGCTGCTTGTCAGTATTCACGAGTACGGTCATTTTTGGGTTGCTCGCCGCTGCGGTATCAAGGTTATTCGTTTCAGTGTCGGTTTTGGTAAGCCCTTACTCCGCTGGCATGACAAGCTGGGTACCGAATATGTGATTGCTCTGATTCCTCTCGGCGGCTATGTGAAAATGCTGGACGAGCGGGAAGACCCTGTTGCCGAACATGAACGGCATATGTCTTTTAACAGCAAGCCTGTCCTTTCCCGTATTGCCGTTGTAGCTGCCGGCCCTGTCGCTAACTTCCTGCTGGCCATCGTTGCCCTGTGGTTGATGTACATGATCGGGGTGAGGGCGGTCATTCCTGTTGTCGGAGATGTTCTTCCCGACTCTCCTGCGGCCCGTGCCGGGCTGATGGCCAATACCGAAATTACCTCTGTAGATGGGGATGACACCCGCAGCTGGAATGATGTCAATATGGCTTTGCTTAAATCCATCGGGGATACCAAAACCATTGATGTGGTTGTGCGGCCTTTTGATTATCCGGATGCTCCCCCTGAGCCCAAAGGGATTTCTGTGAGTAACTGGTTGACCGGTGATGAGCAACCCAGCCCGGTGCATGGTCTGGGTATTGTACCCTGGTCGCCTGATGTGCCGGCTGTGATTGGACAGATTGTTCCTGGCCAGGCTGCTGAGCGTGCGGGGTTACAGACAGGTGATAAAATTATTGCCATGAACGGTGCTGCAATTCCTAACTGGGAAGAGTGGGTGAAGGGAATTCGCAACAGCTTTGGCAAGACTCTTGATTTAACAGTGGAAAGAAATGGCCAAGGTATTAGTATTGATCTGATCCCCGGGGAAAAATCATTAGCCGATGGAACGAAAATTGGGTACATTGGTGCTGGATCAGGCTCGTTTACGTGGCCTGAAGATTATGTTCGGGAGATTCGCTTTGGTCCGGTTGCTGCGCTGGGAGTGGCAGCACAAGACACGGCGTCGTTATCTTATCTGATGGTGGATTCCCTCCGGAAGATGATAACCGGGCTGGTATCAGTCAGTAATCTGAGTGGACCCATAACCATCGCTCGGGCAGCCGGGGCTTCTATCAAGTCTGGTCTGGAAAGCTTCCTCAGTTTCCTGGCTATGTTGAGCGTAAGTCTTGGCGTTATTAATTTACTGCCTGTGCCGGTACTCGACGGTGGCCACCTGCTGTATCATTTTGTGGAATTGATCAGGGGAAAGCCTTTGTCGGAAAAGGCGCAGATGTTTGGCATGAAAATAGGCCTGGCACTGATACTTGGCGTAATGTTTGTCGCCATTTTTAACGACTTGAGTCGACTGTGACCCTCCCGGGGGATAAAAGACCATTACCTGGAAGAACGGATTCCATGAAGCGATTATTACTGCCACTCGTCGCCGGAAGCATGCTCGCCGGACAGGCCAGTGCTTTTGTAGTCAACGATATCCGTCTTGACGGCCTGCAGAGGGTGTCTGCGGGTACCGTATTCAATATTTTGCCAATTTCCATCGGCGATGATATCAACAGCAAATCCATTGCGGACTCTGCCAAGGCACTGTTCCGCACTGGCTATTTTCAGGATATTCAGCTGGGTCGCGATGGCGATGTGCTGGTTGTCACGATGGTGGAAAGACCCTCGATCAGTAAGATTGAGATTGAAGGCAACAAGGCGATCAAATCAGAAGACCTTCTCAACGGGCTGAAGCAATCCGGCCTTGCAGAAGGTGAAATTTTTCAGCAGGCAACCCTCGAAGCCATCCGTATGGAGCTGGAGCGACAGTATGTTGCTCAGGGCCGTTATGGCGCTCGCATTGAAGCTGAAGTGAAACCTCTGCCCCGTAACCGTGTGGCGATTACCATCAAGGTGCGTGAGGGCAAGGTTTCTACCATCAAGGATGTCAACATTGTTGGCGCTCATGTATTTAAGTCAGAAGAGCTGGCGGATCTGTTCGAGCTGAAACCTTCGAACTGGATGTCCTGGTACTCCAACGATGACAAATACTCCCGGGAAAAACTTTCCGGGGATATTGAGCGACTGCGGTCGTACTATCTGGATCGGGGCTACATCAACTTCAATATCGTCTCCACTCAGGTGTCCATAACGCCCGATAAGGAAGGCGTGTACATCACTCTCAACATTGATGAGGGTGAGAAGTACAAGGTGAATGAAGTTAAGCTGGCTGGTGATCTTGCTGTCGATAAGAAAGAAGTCGAAGCTCTGCTGCTGGTTAAGCCGGAGCAGACCTTCTCCCGCCAGATTATGACCACAACGGAAGATCTGATTACTCGCCGATTGGGTAACGAAGGTTACACATTCGCAAACGTTACAGGTATTCCAACGCCTAACCATGAAAACAACACCGTTGATATCACCTTCTTCGTAGATCCTGGTCGTCGTGCTTACGTTCGTCGCATCAACTTCTCCGGCAATCTGAAGACCGAAGATGAGGTGCTGCGTCGTGAAATGCGTCAGATGGAAGGGGCGTCTGCGAATACTGCCAAGATTGATCAGTCTAAGGCGCGCTTAGGCCGTCTGGGCTATTTCAAACAGGTAGATGTGGAAACCACTCCCGTGCCGGGTTCCGGTGATCTGGTGGATGTGAACTACACCGTGGAAGAGCAGCCTTCCGGTTCTATTACTGCAAGTCTTGGTTTCTCCCAGTCCGATGGTTTGATTCTGGGTGGCTCTATCACTCAGGACAACTTCCTGGGTTCTGGTAACCGGGTGTCCCTGTCTGCGAACTCCAGTAGAACCCGTAAGCTGTATAGCTTCTCGTTTAACGACCCGTACTTCACTGTTGATGGTGTAAGCCGTGGTTATAGCCTGTACTACAGCAAGACCAATTACTCCGACAGTGATATTACCAACTACAACGTTGATACGGTGGGTGGTGATGTCACCTTTGGTTATCCAATCTCTGAAATCACCAGCGTGCGTATTGGTGGTGGTGTTGAGAACAATAAACTGAGAATTGGTTCTGCACCGGCTCTACGAGTTAAAGAGTTTACTGACCGGGAAGGCAGTGACTTCACGAACTTTAAGGCAAATATCGGGCTGTATCAGTCCACTCTGAATAATGGCTTGCTGCCTACCCGTGGCTGGTCCCAGAGTGTGTCTGCGGATGTGGCGGTTCCCGGCAGTGATCTGACATTTTACAAACTGAACTACCGTGGTCAGTACTTCCAGCCTCTGAGCAGAACTTTGACTTTGCGTCTGGCGAGCCGTCTGGGGTATGGTGCCGCTTATGGCAGCACTTACGACCTGCCGTTCTTTGAGAACTACTACGGCGGCGGCTTCGGCTCCATTCGAGGCTACAGGGATAACTCCCTTGGTCCACGGACTCTGCAGAGTAACGGCCAGTACGACCCTATCGGTGGTGACGTGTTAATGGAAGGTACAGCGGAAGTGCTGTTCCCGCTGCCCTTTATCAAGGATCAGCGCCAGTTGAGAACCTCTGTGTTCTTTGATGCCGGTAACGTATTTGAGACCGGTTGTAAGAGCGGCAAAGATTCTAAGGGCAGAGATTACTCCAGTGGCTGCACCAAGCCCTCTTTGTCCGATCTTCGTTACAGTGTGGGTGTTGGTTTAACATGGATCACTCCGATGGGTCCTCTCACCTTCAGCCTTGCGAGAGCACTGAAGGAAGAAGATTTGGACGAAACCCAAGTGTTCCAGTTCTCTCTGGGGGCGCCTTTCTAAGAAAAGCGGTTCACAGGATGACAGATAAGGGGTAGGGCGTTAGTCTTACCCCTTCTCTTTTAGGTAAAGTAAACAAGGTAAATCAGGAGTACCAATACAGTGAATGCAGGAGTGAAAAGCTTGCGCAGTTTGAAAGTTATTGCCATGGCCGCTATTCTGGCCACCCCTCTGGCTCAGGCCAGTGGTATTGCCATTGTTAACTCCCAGAAGGCCTTGCAGGAATCAGCCCCTGCCAAGGCATTTGAGCAGAAGTCACAGGAAAAGTTTTCTGTTCAGGTAGAGAGTCTGAAGACGGCTGAGGCCAGTTTCAAAAAACAAGTCGCTGATTTTGAGCGTGATAAGGCGACAATGAGTGATGCTGAACAGTCTAAAATGCAGCTTGAGCTGAGGCGTAAGCAGGAAGACCTGCAGTATCAGGGCCGTGCTTTACAACAGGAAGTGGCTCAGGCTCAGCAAGCGGAAATCAACCGCCTGGCTCCTAAACTGGAGCAGGCTATCTCAGCTGTTGCTGAATCTGGCGGTTATGATGTGATTATTGAGCAGGCTACTGTTCGTTATGCCAAGCCTGGCCTGGATATCACCGGTAAGGTGATCGAAAAGTTGAACGCGCTGGCGAAGTAATTGATGCAAGTTGAGATAAAGTCTGTAAAACAGTATACGCTGGCCGAGCTGGCTGACGTTTTACGGTATGAGTTACAGGTTGATGTGAAAGGAGATGCCAGCTGTGTCATCAGCGGTATTTCTACTCTTCAGGATGCCGTGCCCGGCACCCTGTCTTTTCTGGCAAACCCTGCCTATGCAAAATATCTGGCGGATACCAAAGCTGATGCTGTGCTGCTAACTCCTGAAGTGGCAGCAGACTATTCCGGCAATGCTCTGGTGATGAAAAACCCTTACCTTGGTTTTGCCAGACTAAGTCGTTTGTTTGAACGAGGCGATGGTGAACAGGTGGGCGTGCATGCTGATGCCAGCGTGGACGAGTCTGCTGTTATTGCTCAAACCGCCTGGATTGGTCCTGGTGCTGTGATTGAGGCAGGTGCTCATGTCGAGGCGGGTGCGCGTGTTCTGGCCAATACTGTCGTCGGTCGCGATTGTGTAGTGGGTGAGGGTACGATCCTTAAAGCCAATGTGACCTTGTGTCACGGTGTAACCATCGGAAAGCGCTGCATCATTCACAATGGAGCTGTTTTGGGTGCTGATGGGTTTGGTTTTGCCAATGACGCTGGCAGTTGGGTGAAGATTGCCCAGCTAGGTGGTGTGATTGTGGGTGACGATGTGGAGATTGGTGCCAATACCACCATTGATCGTGGTGCGCTGGATAATACAATCATCCACGATGGTGTAAAACTGGATAACCTGGTTCAGATTGCCCATAACGTTGAGATCGGTCGTAACACGGCTATTGCGGCTTGCACCGGTATTTCTGGCAGTACGAAAATTGGCAGCGGCTGCACTATTGCGGGTGGCTCCGGCATCGCAGGTCACCTGGATATTGCCGACGGGGTGCATATTGCCGGTATGGCGATGGTGACAAAATCGATTACTGATAAGGGCGTCTGGTCCTCCGGTGGTATAGGCTGTATGCCAGTGAAAGAGTGGAGGCGCAATACTGTGCGTTTCCGCCAGCTGGATGATATGGCCAAGCGTATCCGCAGGTTGGAAAAACAGACAAGTAAGGGTCGTGCGGAGTAAGCGGTCGTGCTCTGATGGCTCTGTTACAAAACCGGCTTTTGCCGGTTTTGTTTTATCTGTCAGATCCCGGTATAAAAGAGTTGGGGATATGAGTGGGAGGGACTCTCTATGGATCAGCATGCTATGGAAATGAATGTTGAGGATATTCAGGCACTGTTGCCCCAGCGTTACCCTTTTTTGCTGGTGGACCGTGTCGTTGGCTTTGATCTCGAGAAAAGAACAATTGACTGTTACAAAAATGTCACCGCTAATGAAGAGTTTTTCAACGGACACTTTCCCGGGCATCCTGTTATGCCTGGTGTGTTGATTATCGAGGCCATGGCTCAGGCTGCAGGTATACTGGGTTGTAAAATGACCGATAGAAAGCCGGGAGAAAATTCGGTTTACTATTTTGCTGCAGCAGATAATGTACGTTTCAGACGAACGGTTGTACCCGGTGACAGGTTACAACTGACGGCTCAGTTTGTGGCAGAAAAAAGAGGGATATGGAAATTTTCCTGTCAGGCCCATGTTGATGGTACACTAGCGAGTTCTGCTGTTATTACTTGTGCGAAAAAGGAAATCTGACCTTGATCGACTCCCGTGCCATTATCCATCCATCCGCGCGGTTGGCCGATGATGTTGAGGTAGGACCATTCACCACCATTGGCCCAGATGTAGACATCGGCTCTGGTACGAAGATCCATTCCCATGTTGTCATCAAAGGCCCAACGACAATTGGTCGAAACAACACCATTTACCAGTTCTCATCTGTTGGTGAAGATTGCCAGGACAAAAAATTCCGTCCGGGCGAGCAGACTCGCCTGGAAATTGGTGACAACAACATCATTCGTGAAGGTTGTACTCTTCACCGCGGAACCATTCAGGACAACAGCCTGACCAGAATCGGTCATGGCAACCTGTTGATGGCCTACGTACATGTGGCTCACGATTGTATCGTGGGCGACAACTGCATTCTTGCCAATAACACCGCCCTGGCAGGTCACGTTGTTGTGGATGACAATGTTATTCTTGGCGGGTTTACCACGGTTCACCAGTTCTGCCGTATTGGTCAGGGCAGTATGTCTGGTGCTCAATCCGCAGTGTTCAAGGATATTCCGGCCTATGTGATGGTGAGCGGTAACCCAGCCAAACCTCACGGTATGAACTTCGAAGGTATGCGCCGCCGTGGCTGGAATGATACCAAGATTCGCTCTCTGCGAAATGCTTACAAGACGGTTTATCTGCGTAACCTGAAACTGGATCATGCGAAGGAAGAGCTGCAGGGGATGGCTGATCAAACCCCTGAAATCCAGATTCTTCTCGATAGTATTCAGACATCTACCCGCGGAATTGTGCGCTAAATCATTTTATGTCTGATACACGACAAACCAGAACATTTGCCATTGTTGCCGGAGAAGCCTCCGGCGATATTCTTGGTGCCGGCCTGATCCGCGAACTGAAGCATCGCAATCCGGATGCTCGTTTTGTGGGTATTGGTGGGCCGCTGATGATGGCGGAAGGTTTTGAAAGCTTGTTTCCCATGGATCGCCTGTCGGTGATGGGTTTGGTGGAAGTCCTTGGTCGTTTGAAAGAGCTGCTGGGTATTCGCAAATCCCTGCGTGATGGTTTTATTGCTGATCCGCCCTCTGTTTTTATTGGTATCGATGCGCCGGACTTTAACCTCCCTCTTGAGCGAAAGCTGCGAGATGCAGGTGTTGCCACCGTTCACTATGTCAGTCCGTCCGTATGGGCGTGGCGTCAGAAGCGAGTATTGAAGATCCGCGAAGCTGTGGATCACATGCTTTGCCTGTTGCCATTCGAAACCGAGGTTTACGAAAAGCACGGCGTACCTGCGACGTTTATCGGACACTCGCTGGCGGATCAGATTCCCATGGAAGAAGATTCTACCCCCGCTAGAAATGCGTTAGGCTACACCACCCACGACAGAGTGGTTGGTGTGCTTCCCGGCAGTCGTGGTGGTGAGGTCAAGAAGCTTGCGCCACTGTTTCTTGAGGCTGTAAAGCTGATGCTGGATGCTCACCCTGAGCTGAAGTTTGTTGTTCCCTGCGCTAATGCCTCTCGTCGCTCCCAGATAGAAGGGTTTTTGCTGGCGCGAGATGATAACCTTCCCGTCAAGCTTGTGGGTGGCCAATCCCATGAGGTGATGGCAGCTTCGGATGTATTGTTGATGGCCTCTGGGACCGCTGCCCTGGAAGGTCTGCTTCACAAAAAGCCGATGGTCATCAGCTATCGGGTGAATGGACTGACTTACTGGATTATGCGTCGTCTGGTGACTATTGATCGTTTCTCCCTGCCCAACCTTCTGGCAGGCAAAAACGAAGATGGTTCTCATAAGGATATTGTCCCTGAAATTATTCAGGATGATGCGACCCCTGAAGCGCTGGCTGAGGCCACTCTGACCTGGCTGGATAATGCTGATAAGAGTCAAGCTCTGGTAGAAGAGTATCGACGTATTCATGCCCTGCTCAAACAAGACGCCAGTGCCCGTGCTGCCGACACTGTGATGGGTGTTGTGGAAGCCAAAGAGGCAAGTTTATGAGTGAGTGGGTGCAAACCGGGCTGGATTTCTGCCAAGCTTCCGAGCAGGAAATTATTGCCGGTGTGGATGAAGTCGGCCGTGGCCCTCTGTGTGGGGCGGTTGTTACGGCAGCTGTGATTCTTGATCCAAACAAACCCATTGTTGGGTTGAATGACTCCAAAAAGCTCAGCGAAAAAAAGCGCGATGCACTCTTCGATGAAATTCGCGAGAAGGCCTTAGCATGGGCTATTGGCCGCTGCGAAGTGGAAGAGATTGATAAACTCAATATTCTTCAGGCCACTATGGTGGCTATGCATCGTGCGGTGAGCAGATTGTCTGTGAAGCCAACACTGGTGCTGGTGGATGGTAATCGTACCCCTGACTTCGGTATCCCTGCCCGCGCCGAGGTAAAAGGTGATGGTCGTATTGCTGAAATCTCTGCCGCTTCCATCCTCGCAAAAGTAGTACGAGATCGGGAAATGGTGGAGCTGGATAAACAGTATCCCGGCTATGGTATTGCTGGGCACAAGGGCTACCCTACCAAAGCTCATATGGAAGCTTTGAAAACCCTCGGCGTTACGCCTATTCATCGTCGTTCATTCAAACCTGTGCGTGAGTGTCTGGAAGTCTGAGTCTCTTTCCTCTCAGGTCTTGATACCCATACGCAAATTCAGTGTCTACTGGTATGATTGACGGAATTACTGTTAATCATTCCGAGACCTCAATGTCAGCCCATCCCTCCCAATTTGTTCACCTGCGTGTTCACAGTGAATTCTCACTGATTGACAGCCTCGTGCGCATTAAGCCTCTGATTAAAACCGTGGCCGAAATGGGAATGCCTGCCATAGCCATGACGGATCAGGCCAATATGTGTTCCCTTGTGCGCTTTTATCAAGGGATGCAGGGGGCTGGTATCAAGCCAATTTGTGGCTGTGATGTGTGGGTGGAAAATATTGTTCCCGAGGAACCACCCACCCAGCTGGTGCTGCTGTGCATGAACACCACAGGTTATAAGAACCTGCTGGAGCTGGTGTCTGATGGCTTTCAGAAGAACCAGCATCAGGGCAAATCCATTCTTAAGCGTGAGTGGATTCTGGAGCGCAATGAGGGTTTGATTGCGCTGTCCGGTGGCCGCCGGGGAGAGATTGGCCAGGTGTTGTTGGGTACTAATCCTCAGCTGGCCAACGATTTGATGGAGCAATGGCTCCAGGCGTTTGGGGATCGCTTTTATCTGGAGCTGCAGCGCACCAGCCGCCCTGGTGAGGAAGAGTATCTCCATGGGGCCGTTGATCTGGCTATTCGCATGGATGTGCCGGTTGTGGCTACCAATGATGTGATGTTCCTGTCCCAGTCGGACTTTGAGGCCCATGAGGCTCGGGTGTGCATTGGTGAGAGTCGGACGCTGGATGACCCCCGCCGCCCCAAAAATTATTCTGATCAGCAGTATCTCAAATCTGCTGATGAAATGTGTGAGCTGTTTGCGGATATTCCCGAAGCTGTTGCTAATACCGTTGAAATTGCCCGCCGCTGTAGTGTGGATGTGCCACTGGGTACTTACTACCTGCCTGATTTTCCTGTGCCTGAAGGCAAAACCATGGACGAGTTCTTCCGTGAGTTTTCTGCAAAAGGTCTGGAAGATCGTCTGAGATATATTCTTGACCCCAATGCTGACGACTATGAAGCGCGCCGGAAGGAGTATTACGACCGTCTGAACTTCGAGCTGGATATTATCCTGCAGATGGGGTTTCCCGGCTACTTCCTGATCGTAATGGACTTTATCCAGTGGGGTAAGGATAACGGCGTACCGGTCGGCCCAGGCCGTGGTTCCGGTGCCGGTTCTCTGGTGGCCTACGCCCAGAAAATCACCGACCTTGATCCACTCCAGTATGACTTGCTGTTCGAGCGATTCCTGAACCCGGAACGGGTCTCCATGCCCGACTTTGATATCGACTTCTGTATGGATGGTCGGGATCGGGTGATTGACTACGTAGGACAAACCTACGGCCGTAATGCGGTATCCCAGATCATCACCTTCGGTACTATGGCGGCCAAGGGTGTTGTGAAGGATGTCGCCCGTGTGCAGGGTAAATCCTACGGTATGGCGGATAAGCTCTCCAAGCTGATTCCCTTTGAAGTGGGGATGACGCTGGCCAAGGCTTTCGATCAGGAAGAGAACCTGCGGGAGTTTCTTGAAAACGATGAAGACGCCCGTGAAGTTTGGGAGATGGCTCTCAAACTGGAAGGTATTACCCGTAACGTAGGTAAGCACGCCGGTGGTGTGGTTATCGCCCCCACCAAACTCACCGATTTTGCGCCGCTCTACTGTGATGAGAGCGGTCAGGGCTTGGTTACCCAATACGATAAAAACGATGTGGAAACCGCGGGTCTGGTGAAGTTTGACTTTCTGGGTTTGCGCACGCTGACCATCATCGACTGGGCCTTGAAGATGATTAACCCCCGTCTTGAACGCGAGGGTAAGGAACTGGTGGATATTATGCAGATCGATCTGGAAGATCCGGCTTCCTATGATCTGCTTAAGGCGGCGGAAACCACGGCAGTGTTTCAGCTGGAATCCCGGGGTATGAAGGATTTGATCAAGCGCCTTCAACCTGACTGCTTCGAAGATATCATCGCACTTGTAGCCCTGTTCCGTCCTGGCCCTCTGCAGTCCGGCATGGTAGATAACTTTATCAACCGTAAGCACGGGCGGGAGAAGATTTCCTATCCCGATGTACAGTGGCAGCACGAGTGGCTACAGCCCATTCTTGAACCTACCTACGGCATCATCCTGTATCAGGAACAGGTTATGCAGATTGCTCAGGTGCTGGCGGGCTACACGCTGGGTGGTGCAGATATGCTGCGCCGGGCTATGGGTAAGAAGAAGCCTGAGGAGATGGCGAAACAGCGTGCCGGCTTTGAGGCCGGTGCCGTAGCTCAGGGGATTGATGGCGAGCTGGCCATGAAGATCTTTGACCTTGTGGAGAAATTCGCGGGTTACGGCTTTAACAAGTCTCACTCTGCTGCCTACGCACTGGTGTCCTACCAGACTCTGTGGCTGAAGAAACACTTCCCGGCAGAGTTTATGGCGGCGGTTATGTCTTCCGATATGCAGAACACCGATAAGGTAGTAACGTTTATCGAAGAGTGTCGGAACATGGAGCTGGAAGTGCTGCCGCCGGATGTGAACAGTGGTGACTACCTGTTCGATGTAAACCGTGAGGGGCGCATTGTTTATGGCTTGGGTGCTATTAAAGGTGTGGGTGAAGGCCCGATTGAAGCTATTGTTGAAGCCCGTAAGGCCGGTGGGTCATTTAAAGACTTGTTTGATTTCTGCCAGCGTATTGATACCAAGAAGGTGAACAAGCGCTGCCTGGAGGCTTTGATTCGTTCTGGTGCCTTTGATGCTCTGGGGCCTTGCACGGGTAAGAAAGAGCTAAACCGCAACCGTGCCGTTCTGGATGCCTCCATGGAGGAGGCTGTGAAGGCGGCGGATCAGTCGGCCCGCAGTGCGGCTGGTGGTCTGGGTGACCTGTTTGGTGGCCTCGCTCCTTCTGAGGATGAGAACGCTTACGATAAGTACATGCAGGCGCGGGAATGGCCAGATAAGGAACGCCTGAAAGGGGAGAAGGATACCCTTGGCCTGTACCTCACCGGTCACCCCATTGATGAGTATGAGAAAGAAATTCGCCATTTTGTGCGCAACCGTATCTCTGATCTGCAACCAGCCCGGGACAATATCAATATTGCCGGTCTGATTGTGAATATGCGGGTGATGAAGAACAAGCGCGGTGACAAGATGGGCTTTCTGACCCTGGATGACCGCTCTGGCCGCATTGAGGTGTCAGTCTTCTCCGATACCTTTGCCAAGCATCAGCATCTTCTGGTGAAGGATACGCTGGTGGTTGTGGAAGGTGAGGTAAGCTTTGATGACTATTCGGGTTCTATTAAGGCGAATGCCCGTCGGGTGATGAGTCTTGTTGAAGCACGCAGTCAGTATGTGAAGGAGCTGGAGGTTGGCATGGATGAAGCTGACTGTTCCGGTAACTTTATAACCGATCTTCAAAGGCTGCTGTCAGATCATGCTGGGCCTACGCCTGTGGTGATTCACTTTGAGAAGGAAGATGCCCGGGGGCGGATTCAGTTGGGCGATGGTTGGTGCATTTCTCCCGGTGATGAGCTCGTGCAGTTGCTTCGGGATCGTTATGGTAAGGAGCGAGTGAAGGTTCTTTACTCTTAGGTTGTTTGGGTACTTACCTGTTAAGTAACTTGCTTTTCAGATCTTCATAGCGGGCAAATTCACAGGTTCCCAGCTCTGCTACATAAGCTGGTGTGATGGCTGCACAGGCTGTCAGAAAAGTGCTGAGCAGCAGAATTATAGCTCGATCTGTTGAGCTGGTTTTCTGATTCGCTGGCATAGTCTCTCTGTTTCCTGCAAAGGGTAAGATGTTGCTATTTGTCGGGATGGTATCATCTTGCAGGGCGGTTAATCTGAGTGTACTGGGCGGTGAGTCATGATTATGAGTAATTTATTTTTCTGGAATGGATAACCACCTTTCTTATTCCTATTTCTAATTGCTTTCTACTTTCTGGAATGAATTCTCCATCATCTAGAAAAAACAGTTTTAAATGACTGGTTGGGGGCTGCTCTAATCTTCAGAGTGAAGTAACCGCAGTACCCCGCTTCCCGTGGGATGTTCGAGAGTCCCGGGAAGCTTTCAGGGGTGGTTGTATGGCCAGCACAACCACAAATCTGGTGGCGCAAATTGTCCGAATGCAGCAGGGATGTTTCGGTGATGTCAAAAAAAGCGTTCACACAGGCACCATTGCCTTTCCACAGTGACAACCTCAGCAGTTATCTGAAGGTGTATAACCGCCGTACGGGAAGGGAGCTGGGTTTTCTCGGTAATATCAGTCGCAATGGTTTGATGCTGATTACCCGCTGGCGCATGCAGACCGAAGCCGAATTCAATATGCGCATTATTTTGCCTGAACCGCTGTTAGGTAAAGAATATGTGGATTTTGATGCGCGATGCCAATGGTGTCGCCCGGATGTTGATGCGGAAAGTTTTGATTCCGGTTATATCGTTCTTACCAGTGGTGTGAACTATGACTTGCTCATCTCCGCTTTGCAGCACTACTTCTCTTTCTCTCAGTAGTGATTTCTCAATAGCTTTTTCTGATTAGCTTCTCCTGAAGTGATAAGCTGGAGTGGTTATCTTCCTGATGGTATTCCGCTGTGGCGCAAACTTTTTTCTGGTACGACTTCGAGACATTCGGCGTAAACCCCGCCAAAGACTGGCCCTGTCAGTTTGCCGGTATTCGTACAGATGCCAACTTCAATGAAATTGGTGAACCCATCAATATTTACTGTCGTCTTCCAAATGATCAGCTCCCCCACCCGGAGGCCTGCCTTGTGACAGGTATTCTGCCAGAGGAGGCGAATGAAAAAGGGGTGTGCGAGGCCGAATTTATTGATCGCATCAATCAGGAGTTTTCCGTTCCCAATACCTGTGTGTTGGGCTACAACACCCTTCGTTTTGATGATGAGGTAACCCGCCACAGCCTCTATCGCAATTTTCAGGACCCTTATGCCCGTGAGTGGCAGAACGGTTGTTCACGGTGGGATCTGATTGATGTTGTCAGGCTGTGCGCAGCTCTCAGGCCAGACGGCATTCACTGGCCTGAGCGTGAGGATGGTACTCGTAGCTTTAAGCTGGAAGAGCTGACCAAGGCGAATGGTATTGCCCATGAAGGCGCTCACGATGCTCTGTCTGATGTGCGGGCAACCATTGCCATGGCTCGCCTGCTGAGAGAAAAGCAGCCTCGCTTGTTTGATTATGTGTTGAATAACCGGCTGAAGTGGCAGGTGGCGAAGCAATTGGATACAGTCAGCTCGCGGCCCAAGCCAGTCATTCATATCTCGGGCAAATATCCGGCAGTCAAACACTGTCTGGCGATGGTGGCTCCTCTGGGGGCGCATCCGACCAATAAGAATGAAGTGGTTGTGTATGATCTCTCCGTTGATCCTCAGTCGCTTCTGGAGTCGTCAGCCGAAGATATCCGCTACCGTATGTTCACCTCATCTAAGACTTTGCAGGAAGAGGGGCTGGAGCGCATTCCTGTGAAAACCATTCGCCTGAACCGTTGCCCGATTATCGTGCCCTGGAAAACCGCTGGAGCAGAAGACTGCGAACGCATTGGGCTGGATCAACAGCTCTGGCAGAAACATTATAAGCAGCTGTTTCAGAGTGCAGAGCAAGTGGCACAGCTAAGGCAGAAAATGGCGGAAGTATTTCTGGGCGGGGAGCAGCGTGAGGGCAGTGATGATCCGGATCTGATGCTTTACAGTGGCGGCTTCTTTAGTAATGAAGATCGGGATCTAATTGGCCGAGTAAAAAATACTCACCCCGGTGAGCTGGCAGGGTTAAATCTGCCGTTTTCCGATGGGCGGCTGTCAGAAATGCTGTTTCGCTATCGCGGAAGAAACTGGCCCGACCTTCTTGCAGGGCAGGATGCACAGGATTGGCAGAGTTTTCGTAGAGAACGGCTTGTGGAAGGAGAGGGTTGGAATCTTCAGTTGTTCTTTGAACGCATCGAGCAGTTAGCCCAGGATGCGGATAACCCAAAGAACATCGAAATACTGAACCGTCTTGCGGATTACGGCAGGCGTCTTGCTGAGGATTTGTGAGCTGTGAAGGATTCTGCCTGAGGTCTCAGGCAGAAATGCTAGCAATATATTCAGCCAGTCGGCCGTGAATAACCGGTTTTTCAATATAATCAATGGCTCCAGCCTGGATGGAGGCGACGGCTCCGTTCAGGTCGTGCTGCTTGCCCAGTACAATAACAGGAATACCGACATTGGTGATGTGGGATACCTTCTCGCAGATAGACGAGCTGCACAGGGCATTCGACATAATCAGATAGCTGGGCTTGTGGCTATCCAGGCTGTTCTCCATATCTTCCCAAGACGAAAAACAGCGCAGAGTCAGCTGGCCCTTTTCGCAGAGGGACATGATGGCACTGGTTACGGCCTGATCGTTTTCCAGTAGGAAGACGCATGAGCCTTGTGCGTTGTTCATAGTGTATTCCTGAGTAATTAACAGCGGTCCGGAGGTAAGTGAACGTCCTGTTGTCTTGAATGCTCCAGAGAGTCCTTTATCACCGACGCGCTAATCATAGAGGCTGCTGCGGGCAGAGAACTATCGTTGTTTTTACCCAGCACCGTGCGATAAGCCGTTAAGATAATCAGGTAGGGGTGGAGTAGGCTGTTGAAGAACAGAAGAGCAACGCACCAGTACTGCAAAAAGGCAGTACTGGAAGCAGATCGGGACAGGTTTTCAGATAACCGCTTAAGTATTACTTAAAACGGAAATCCTCTTTCAGGTGATCTTTTACCTGCATAACCTGACGAACCAGATGAGCCAGAGACTTGGTGCCCATCTTTTCCATTACGCGGGAGCGGTGGATTTCAACAGTACGCTGACTCAGGTTGATGTCGGCCGCGATAACCTTATTGGCCTTACCTTCAACAACATGGTGCAGAACTTCACGCTCACGTTCAGTCAGAGTAGACAGGCGACGCAGGATTTCTTTGTGCTCCAGCAGTTCGGCACGCTGTTGAGTGTCCAGCTTCAGAGCGTCATTGATAAGGTCCAGCAGTTCCTGATCACGGAAAGGCTTCTGGATAAAGTTCATGGCACCGTCTTTGATGGCTTGAACAGCCATGGGAACGTCACCGTGACCAGTAATGAAGATGATAGGCAGAATGCAGTGCATATCGTTCAGCTTGCTCTGCAGTTCCAGGCCGCTCATGCCTGGCATTCTGATATCCAGCACGATGCAGCCAGGACGGTTTTCATCGTAAACTTCCAGGAAGTCGGCTGGAGAACCAAAGACTTCTACCTTCTGGCCTACAGAATTCATCAGCATTCTGAGAGAGTCGCGAACTGCTTCATCATCGTCAATGATAAATACAGTGGGGTCCTGTTGTTGTTGCATGATGGCTCCGGTCTGCTAACAGAAATGTAAGCGCTGAATTGTCAATAGGGATAATGAAGCCTCTGATAGCACTCACGTGCCTCTGGCGTTCTTCATCCCTTTTAAAAGTAAAGTGTCAGTTTTATAGCCGCTGGTTTCGAAATCGGCAAACTACTAACGAAGACTGCTGTGAACGCAGCGTAGTGTACTTTCGTGCAACAGCGGCTTTTCGTTAAACGACTAAGGTGTAGTGACTTCATACACCTGATTATCTTAAACAGCTACCTGGTAGGCTAAGACTGTCGTTTTTCAGTGTTTTGTCCAGTTTTCACTGTGTTTACAGAATCTTGATCCGTAAGGGGTGGAGAGAGTATAGGGAGTTAGGCAGGGTTTTAATCCGTAAAAGTACGTTGGTGCTAAGCTTTTTTACTCTTACTTATTTCAGAAAACTGTCTGTTGAATTTAGTAGTCAGCTGATGGGCTATCAGAACGATACTGTGCCTTATCTGATCAGTTGCTACAGAACATCAATCGCTAACCAGCTTTTGGGTACGTTATAAACGGGCTCGCTATTCAGGATCTTCATCCTGTTTCATCTGTTGTACCCAGCGGAACACTTCGGCTACCGGGCTGATGAGTTCGCTGGGGATATAGTCGAAAACTTCGGTCTGGCTGAACAGGGCATGAGCGAGGGGAACATTTTCCATCACAGGAATCCCATGGCGCTCGGCCGCCTTGATAATAAACTGTGCCTGATTGCGTTTGCCGAGGCAGGTGACCATAGGCAGTGGCGTCTTGGCCTTGTTATAGTGCAGGCCCACGGCGATATGGGTGGGGTTTTTTATCACCACATCGGATTGCGCCACATTGTCTTCTGAGTTCAGCAGCTCACGGTGCAGCTCCTTACGCTTACCCTTGATCTCCGGGTTACCTTCCATCTCCTTGTATTCCCGCTTGACCTCATCCTTGGTCATCTTTTGTTCTTTGGTGAACTGGTATTTCTCAAACATAAAGTCCAGTACCGAGATCACCATAAAGGCGACGATGGCAAACAGCATCAGCTTCTTCATCAGGGAGCCGAGCACCGGAAGGATGCAGTTGGTGCCGCAGTAGGGCAGGTTCATCAGCTCGCTCAAACTACCCTTGATTACGAAATACACCACCAGTGACAGGAACAGAATCTTGATGATGGACTTCACCAGTTCCACCACATTCTTAATAGAGAATATCTTTTTCGCTCCCTGAATGGGGTTGATCTTCTTGATATCCGGCTTGATCGGCTCAAAGGCCAGAAGAATGCCAAACTGCACAACATTGCCGGCAACCGCTGCAAAGGCGGAAGCGACAACCAGTGGTGCAATCATCAGCAGGGCCTTGGAGAGCAGGCCAAGGGTGATGGATTTGAGGGCATCGCGAAACTCCATTTCATAGAATTCTGCCGGATACAGCAGCAGCTCCTGAAACATCTGCACATACCAGTCGCTTAAGGCCCAGATAATGGCAACAACCGCAATAATGCCCGCCGTGGAAGAGATCTCTTTGCTTTTGGCAACCTGGCCTTTCTTACGAGCGTCACGAAGTTTTTTCGGTGTGGGTTGTTCAGTCTTTTCACCGCTCATGGCATCGGCTATTTATTTTGCGAAGGGTTACATTAAATATTGCCCAAGAATTCTCATAACGCTCGGGAATTCACTGGCGCGCTCTTTGGCGAGACTCATGACCGTCGACACGTACAGCACCAGGATGGCCACGGCCACGGCCGACTTGATGGGCATGGCTAGAATAAATACGTTGAGCTGAGGGGCAGAACGGCTGATCAGTGCGATACCCCACTCCGTAATAAACATGCAGATCATAATGGGAGCAGCAAGCCATACAGAGAGGGTGATTATCAGATCAAACTGCCCCAGAAAGAACAGCACGGCCGATTGATTTATTGTTGGCCAGAATTCAAATACCGGCCACGCGTGATAACTTTGGAACAGGCTGCCCAGCAGAATCAGAAACACACCGCTGATAAGGTAAATACAGGTAAACGCCTGAGCGAACATTAAACCCATAGGCGAGGTTTCTGACCCTGACATGGGGTTCATGGTACTCGCCATAGATGCACCACGCTGGTTATCAATAATAAAACCGGCAGCTTCCAGTGCCCAGAAAGGAATGGTGGCAATAAACCCGATAAACATGCCGATCATCACTTCTTTCAAAATAAGCGCCAGAATAATCAACATACCAGGCGTGGAATCTGGCTCCTGGGCCGACACCATGGGGTACAGAAAGATCGCCAGACTCCCCACAATACCATTACGAATCATGGCACCGCCCACTACCTGTTTATTTAGAATGGGCATGGTATTGAAGGCTGCAGCCATACGCACCATGGTCATAGAGTAGATGAAGAGAACGTGCTTGAGCTCTGCGACGGCCTCAGGAGGCATATCAGATATCCGGAATGAAGTTCATGATTGCCAGAGAGAAGTTGTACACTTCAATACCCATCCAGCGGGCGGTGGCGAAAATACTGATCACAACGGCAATCAGTTTGAACGCGAAGGGCAGGGTTTGTTCCTGTATCTGGGTCAGTGCCTGCACCAGACTCACCAGCAAACCGATACCTGCAGCAGCCACAATAGGTGGCATCGACAGAATCAGCGTCAGCATCAGGGCTTTGGCTGTCATTGTCAGAACTTCTGCTTCAACCATTCTGCCATTTCCTTTATTGATAACTGAGCACAAGGCCGTGGATCAGTCGTGTCCAGCCATCCAACAATACAAACAGTAGTAGTTTGAAGGGCAGAGAAATGGTCATAGGCGATACCATCATCATACCCATGGCCAAAAGGATGTTAGATACAATCAAATCGATAATGATAAACGGCAGATACAGTAAAAAGCCGACCTGAAAGGCTTTGGTCAGTTCACTGATGGCGAATGAAGGCACCAGTATCATAAGACTGTCCTGTGATAACTCTTCTTTGTAGCCGGGAGGCCAGAGTGCGGTAGCGGTTTTTAAAAAAAAACGGCGTTCTCTGTCGGTTGTGTTTTTCAGCAGGAATTTGCGATAGGGCACCACACCCGACTCAAACACCCCTCGCCAGGAATCATCCTTAATGCTGATTTGTTCATCTTTCACGATGTTGAACATCTCGATGCCTACGGGGGCCATGATGTAAATGGTGAGGATGATGGCCAGAGAGTTCAGGGCCATATTCGGAGGAATCTGCTGCAAACCAGTGGCGTTACGGAGTATGCCAAACACCACAACCAATTTGAGGAAGGACGTGCCCAGAATAGCGACAAACGGCACCAGCGACATCAGTGCCAGCGGCAGTATCAGGTAAAACGGTGATGAGAGATCAAACTCCATCGCAAATGTCCTTTTCCCGGTACTGCTCGGTGATTGAAATGCGTTACAACAGCTTGGTAATACGAGCGCCAATCTGGTTATTGATATTGACCAGCTCGCACTCGGCAAAGGCTTTTCCGTTGGCCTTCATGGTAACAGGGCTGGCGATACTGCGATTCAGCTCAAAGGTGTAGCCCGGGCCCAGACGACCCATCTCCCCAACTGTGAGCTCATGATGACCGACATCGAACACCAGTTTCACAGGCAGGCCCTGAACATCCTGATGATTCACATGCTGAGCTGGTGCTTGAGGCGCAACCTGCTGTTGAGGTGCCCGTGGCGCCGCCTGAGGGGCTGCTTGAGGGGCTGCTTGAGCAGCCGGGGCGTTAGTGAAGCCCAGATCATCATCAAAGTCATCACCGAGATCAAGGTCATCATCCAGATCATCAAAGTCATCGAATTCGTTGCTCATACCATTCTCCACCCGCTGTTTCAGCGTAACCTGAGAGCCGCTGATTTCTGCCAGAAAGCCGGAGCTTTCGGACATCCTGAGAAACACATGCTTGCCATTCCTGAACCAGGAACGATCAAGCAAAACGATGTCTCCAGAGGCCAGTTGTCGAAGCCGTGTATCCGAGAGAATCGTGTGGCCCACTTCAACGGCAAGGGGCATAGCTAAATGATCGGCTGGCATGAACTGAGCTGTACCCAGAGCGTTGCTGATCATGTTGTGAATCTGGTCATTGACCACCAGTAAACCACTGGCCGTGGTGCTTTGGTTCTGAAAGGTGATACCAAGGCAGGGCGTGCCTTCGGGAATATGATCGCTGCGGGATACACGGCTCAGGCGCATGTCCTTTTGTACTAAAGCCCGCAAATCCCCCAGCATGCGCTCAACGGCAAGCGATGCGCAACCAAGGCGCAAATCATCAGGAAGCTGCTCAAGCAGATCGGGAAGGGAGCTGCCGCCAATAGACATACCGCTGAACAGATCACGGGTAGCTAGAATGCGGACAGGCAGACCATCTACAGTGATCTGGAATTCAAGATCAAACTGGCGCGAGGCTATCACCGGCGTGAGTGATATTGCGCAGGGCTGGCCATTGATCTGGCTTTGAAGCTGACCCGTAAAGCCGCTGACGAGATTGTTCAGCAATGCCTGCTGGTGGGTCAGCGGTTTGTAAGGGAATGGCTGGATGGACATAGTCGTTCAGCGCCTCAGTTAGCTATCCCTGTCTTCATCATCTTCCGCAACATACTGCTCCCGGGAGCGGCCGTCACCGGTATCCTGATCAGCATTGCCACCCTGCATTTTGATATTCACTTCGATATCGCCACCCATCTTTTTGTTCAGAGTGTCCATTAATGCCTGTTCGCCTTTATTGAGAAAGTTGAAAGACTCAGCAGAGGTGGTCGTGAACTCGATAGTCATTTTCCCCGTGGTGGCATCCTTACGGATCATCATCTCGGTGCCGGGCAGCATATCGTTTTTGAAATCCACTTTGACGGCTTTTACATCACCGGCGCTGCTGACCATGATTTTGTCGACGATTTTATCGATCTTGTCGACCATCTGTTTGTTATCAACGGGCTGTACTTCGGCAGTTTTGCCCATACGGGCATCCATCACTTTGGCGGCATCGCCGTGGGCCAGAGCTTCGCCGTCTTCTTTGGTGTCTTTTTTCTTGGAGTGGAGTTTGCCGAACAGGTCTTCGAGGCCTTCTTTTTTTCCTTCTTTGCTCTGATTTTCGGCCAGTGCACCGCGATCGCCTTTCAGCCCTTTTTCATCCGGAGCTTTCTTTTTCATGGCCATATCGAACTCGCCGCTGTTGCGTTCGGCTTCTTTCTCGGAGGTGCGATCAGCTTTGCCCTGCTGATTAGCCTCGTTTGCGCCCGAAGGCTGTGGAGTGCTGGCAGGTCCCTGTACACTACTCATAGCGGCTTCCTTTCCTCAGTGACGATTACGGGGAGTAAACTCCTCCAGTTCCAGCTCTTCCAGGCGGGCCTTTTCCTTGGCCGCTTCCTGATCCAGTACATCTGTAAACTCTTCAAACTTTTGCACCGCCTGTGTGGCCTTTGCGTGGGCCTGGCGGGCTTCCTCAAGCTGCTGTTTGCACTCTTCGAGGTGCTTCTCGGCTTTGGTGATGGCCTCTTCCAGTACGAGGTCCTGTTCCCGGAGCTTAGCCACTTTCTGCTTGAGAATATCGAGGTCAAACTGTTTTACCGCGGTATTCATAATATTATCGTAAAGTCGCCGCTCTTCTTGATAACGCCACTCTTTATAGTCTTCCAGTTCCTTCTTTTTCTTCTCGATATCCTGAACGGCCACTTCCACCCGATAGCGACACTTTCGCACCTCGTCTTCGGCGGATTTCTCCCGAATCCGTTTGACCCGCAGCAAGTCATGCAACACAGGGCGAGCCTATCGAATCAGCTGGTGGAGTTGCTGAACCGTGGCGTCGAAGTCCGAAAGCTCATCGGTTCTCTGTTTCAGGAAATTGCGGATGGTTTCAATTCTGGCCAGTGCCTCATCGGCCACCGGGTCGGCTCCCTGTTTGTATTCACCCACTTTCACCAGCAGTTCGATCTCTTCGTACTTAGCCATCAGTTCCCGCACCCTGCCAGCGGAGCCAATGTGCTCCTTGTCCACAATGTTGTTCATAACCCGGCTGGCGGAGGCTAGAACATCAATGGCCGGGTAATGGTTTGCGGCCGCCAGTTTACGGGACAGAATAATGTGGCCGTCGAGAATAGATCGGGTTTCGTCCGCTACAGGCTCTGACATATCGTCACCTTCCACCAGAACGGTATACAGGGCGGTGATAGAACCCTTGTCCGACATACCGGCTCGTTCCATCAATTTGGGCAGGGTGGCGAACACGGACGGCGGGAAGCCTCGACGGGTGGGCGGCTCACCGGCAGCCAGGCCAATTTCCCGTTGGGCACGGGCGAAACGGGTAACGGAATCCATCAGCAACAGAACCCGCTTCCCCTGATCTCGGAAATATTCGGCAACCGCCGTGGCAGTGTAAGCGGCTTTGGCCCGTTCCATGGAGGATTTGTCGGAGGTGGCCACAATGGTGACGGATTTTTTAATGCCTTCCGGCCCGAGATCGTGCTCGAGAAATTCTCTGAGTTCCCGTCCCCGTTCACCAATCAGGGCGAGCACCGTGACATCCACTTCTGCGCCCTTCACCAGCATGGAGAGCAGGGTGGATTTACCACCACCGGCGGCCGCGAAGATACCCATCCGCTGGCCTTCGCCGCAGGTGAGTATGCCGTCCAGTACCCGCAGGCCCAGTGGCATGGGTTTATCGATGATCTTTCTCGTGAGTGGGTCGGGAGCATTGGCGTAAACCGGGTACCAGGCTTCCGGGTTCACCTGTTCGTCCGGGTCTTCGTGAAGTGGTCGGCCCATGCCATCGAGGACTTTGCCAAGCAAGTGAGATCCTACGGCAACATGGTGCACTCGTCCGGTCGGGATCACCTCGGTGTTGGAGGAAATGCCGAGCATATCTCCCAATGGCGTGAGTACGGCGTCATAGCCTTCAAAGCCCACGACTTCGGCGTAGTTCATATCGTCTTCGCCGGGGGTGAACAGTTCGCAGAGCTCACCAATTTTTACGCCGGGCACGGCGGCTTTGATGATCATGCCCTGAACTTCTGTGACCCGCCCGCGGATATCCACCAGACGGCTGCCATCTACGGCGTTTTGCAGGGCTTCTGTTAAGTAGTCGAGTGCATCACTATCGCTCAAGGTCAAACTCCCTCTGACCGTATTAATGGCTTTTGAAAGCAGTCGTTATTTGTCTGACTTTCAAGATCGAGTTTAGTCTCTCTATAGAGTCGGCTGGGGAGCGCGATAGATGAGGCAGGTGGGATTGTTAAAAAAAACGCCCCGAAGGGCGCTATGAGTGGGGGATTTTGTTCTTTTACACCATGATGCCCATGCTGCCGTCGGGCTGGGCGGGAGGTTGACTGCCTCCACCGGGCGTTGAACCACCACCTCCGGGAGGTTGTGGGGCTGTACCGTCGCTATCTGCGTTGCTGGCTTCCTGCACAACCCATTCGAGGGTGTTGACAAACTTTTCCAGATTCGACTCAAACGCACCGTAGTCAATAGCCGCGGTCATGGAACGAATCAGGAGAATTTCGGTTTTGTCATGGTTCAAGGAAATGTAGGCGCCCTGCATGCTGTGGTGCTGCAGGTTGATGAACAACAGTTTTTCCAGCAGTGCGATTTTGTCTTCGGGGGCAGCGTGAGCTTCAACAGGCTTAACGGCAGATACGAAAACCAGCGCTTCGTCTTCTTCCAAATATTCCATGTTAACGATGAGGGTGTCATCAAAACAGAGACCACAGGCTCCGTGCTCATTCAGCTTTAATTCACCAAGGCCAATACCCTCGGCAAAGCGCTGCAGGTTTTCTTCGACATTCTGCCGATGGGACATGGGTGAAATCCTCCATGATTTCGTTCTGAGAGTGCTACCTGGCAGCCACTCGAAATTCCTTATTAGCAGGTGCAGGTCTTAGTAGAAGTTAAGCATAAAAAAGGCGATCACAAGATCGCCTTTTTAAGGATGGGTATCATTCATTTGTGAATGACGGGAATTGGTGTTTTGTTCTATACCTTCCCGAACAAAGCCTAAGGGAGTGTCAGTTATCAGGGACGTTCGAGAATGGCTGTAATGCCCAGACCGCCGGCAGCACATACAGAGATCAGCCCGCGGCCAGCGCCTCTTTGCGCAAGCAGTTTGGCCAGCGTTGCAACTATACGACCACCTGTAGCGGCAAAAGGGTGACCTGTTGCCAGAGAACTGCCATTGACGTTCAGTTTGCTGCGATCAATAGAGCCTAAGGCTGTATCACGACCCAGCTTCTCTTTGCAGAACTCTTCACTTTCCCAGCATTGGAGGGTCGCCAGCACCTGCGCCGCAAAGGCTTCGTGGATTTCATAAAAGTCGAAGTCCTGTAGTGTCAGGCCAGCTTTATCCAGCATTTTGGGAACGGCATAAGCGGGGGCCAGCAGTAGCCCTTCTTTATGACTTGTCTCTTTGCCGAAGAAATCCACACCGGCAGTTTCGCAGAATGTCAGGTACGCCTGCACGGGCAGGTTGCGCTCTGCGGCCCACTCTTCACTGGCTAACAATACAACCGAAGCGCCATCAGTGAGATTGGAGCTGTTGGCAGCAGTCAGTGTTCCCTTGCCACTCTTTTTATCAAAAGCAGGCTTGAGGGAGGCGAGTTTTTCCAGAGCTGTGTCAGGACGCAGGGTGTTGTCGCGCTCCAGTCCGAGGTAAGGCGTTATCAGGTCATCAAAGAAACCATCGACATAGGCTTTGTTCAGATTCTGGTGGCTGGCCAGTGCCATTTGATCCTGTTCTTCCCGTGGAATATTCCACTCTTTGGCGGTGATTTCTGTGTGGCCGCCCATGGAAAGTCTGGTGCGTGGTTCGTTGCTGGAGGGCACCAGCGGAATCAGGTGGCGCAGACGCAGACGCCCAGCAACTTTCAACCGTTCGCCATTGGTTTTGCAGCGATTCAGGTCTAAAAGAATCCTGCGCAGACCTTCGCTCACGCCGATAGGGGCGTCGGAGGTTGTGTCGGAACCTCCGGCAATGCCGCACTCGATCTGGCCAAGAGCGATTTTGTTGGCGACGAGGATAGCCGCTTCCAAACCAGTGCCGCAGGCCTGTTGAATGTCATAAGCGGGCGTTTTCGGATCAAGGGCCGTGCTGAGTACAGACTCACGGGTGAGGTTGAAGTCCCGGGAGTGCTTGATAACAGCACCGGCAACCACTTCTCCCATTTGCTCACCTTGAAGGCTGAAACGGTTTACCAGACCATTGAGCGCTGCTGTCAGCATATCCTGGTTGCTGGCATGGGAGTAAACGCTGTTGGAGCGGGCAAAGGGAATACGATTGCCTCCAATGATTGCAACTCTTCTGATGGTCTGGCTCATGACTTGTCCTGCTACGCGGTTAATTTATTATGTTGGACGAAGTGTATAGTGCGAGATTGCGCTCACATTGGCTATTCTGACTTCTCAGCACTCGCGGTGTGTCAATCCACATGTAGTTCGCCTCTGCTGAAATAGCCGCAAGGTCTGTACACTTCGCAATATAATAAGGGAGTAAAACGACAATGTCCGATAGATATCAGAAGATAGCGACATCCCCATTTGGCAAAAGCCTGTTCAGCAGCCTGGGTTTGCCAACTCCTGTGGAGCTGGATCGCCAGAATCTGGCCGAAGCGGATTTTGTGAAGGGCAAGGTATTAGTAGGGGCGGCGGCCGGGTCGTCATTGCTGGCTGAGGTGATGAAAATACTGGCGAGTTCTTCTGCTGAAATTTGCTGTCAGGCCAGTGCTGCGACAGCCTCCGAGATTATGAAAGCTGCTGAACCTGTTGATAAAAAGGTGACACAAGTCAGCACCAGCCGTGAAGATGCAACCTCCTTTAAAGGGCTGGTTTTCGATGCAACGGGTATCAGCAATACCTCTGAGCTGCGCGCTCTCCATGAGTTTTTCAGCCCCGTTGTT
Source organism: Parendozoicomonas verongulae (assembly GCF_009711465.1). Classification (GTDB taxonomy): domain Bacteria; phylum Pseudomonadota; class Gammaproteobacteria; order Pseudomonadales; family Endozoicomonadaceae; genus Sansalvadorimonas; species Sansalvadorimonas verongulae. Next base: position 28,438 of record NZ_SMME01000850.1, read on the forward strand.
CGTAAAGTCGGCAAATGCGGGCGTATCGTTGTACTGGGGCGTGCCATAGAAGACTGTGACAGTGTGTCTAAAGCGGCTTCCATGCGTGCTCTTGAGGGTTTTACCCGCAGCCTGGGAAAAGAAGTCGGTAAGAAAGGCACCACCGTTCAGCTGATTTATGTGAGCCACGGTGCCGAATCGCAATTGGAATCACCTCTGCGTTTCTGTCTCTCCCCTCGCTCTGCCTACGTGTCTGCTCAGGTTATTAATGTGTCTAACGGTACAGGCACGGTTACCGTGGACTGGACCCGCCCACTGGCTGGCAAGGTTGTGCTGGTAACAGGTGCTTCACGAGGGATTGGTAAATCCATTGCACAAGTGATGGCTCGTGATGGTGCCAGGGTGGTGTGTCTGGATGTGCCCCAGGCTCAGGCTGAGCTGGATAAAGTGGCGACCCGTTTGGATGGAGCCACCATTGCTGTCGATATTACCGCTGCTGATGCGCCGAGGATTATTGCAGATGCACTGGAAAAAGACTTTGGCGGCGTTGATGTGATTGTTCATAACGCAGGTGTGACGCGAGACAAAACCCTCGGCAATATGAAAGCGGAATGGTGGGATATGGTGATTGATATCAACCTGTCCTCCGAGGAACGTATCAACGATGAGCTGCTTGAGCGTGGCCTGCTGCGGGAAAATGGCCGTATTGTTTGTGTGTCTTCCATGAGCGGTATTGCCGGCAACTTCGGCCAGACCAACTATGCCGTCTCCAAAGCTGGTGTGATTGGTTATGTGCAGGCCATGGCTGCACAGCTGGCAGAAAAGAAAATGACTATCAATGCCGTAGCTCCCGGGTTTATTGAAACCCAGATGACAGCAGCTATTCCTTTGATGATGCGGGAGATGGGGCGTCGAATGAACTCTTTGTCCCAGGGCGGGCAACCTCAGGATGTGGCGGAAGCGATTGCCTTCTTCGCCAGCCCGGCTTCAACCGGTGTTAATGGTAATGTGATTCGGGTGTGCGGACAGTCTCTGTTGGGTGCCTGATCTTTTCAAGCCCTGAAGCAATAAGCCCGGTGATAGGCCGGGTTACACAGTGGACAGGGCATGACTTTGATGCTTTTTGCTCTTGCGGTATTCAATGGGTGTCATACTTGTCCAGCGTTTGAAGGCACGGTAAAACGTGCTGGGCTCTGAGAAGCCGGTTAGATAGACAATTTCATCAATGGATTCATCGGTGCGGGAGAGTAACTGTTTAGACAGGTTGCAGCGGTAGTTGGCCAGAATGTGGTTAAAGCTGGTACCAGCATCTGCAAGGCGGCTACGCAGGGAGCGTGCAGTTATATCCAGACGGTTGGAGACATTCTCCAGGCTGACTTCGCCGGAATCCAGCAGCTCACCGATAATTCGGCTGACATCCGTAATAATGTCCTGCTTCTCCAGACGTGCGATTTGTTTAATCGCTACTTGCTCGTGGGCTTTCATCAGCTCCGGCTCGGCATGCTGTGAAGGGAAGTGCAGAATATCAATACCAAACTCGATGATGTTTTGATCGCTATTGAATATCACCGGGCAACCGAAGACCTTGGCGTACTCGCTGTTCCTTCCTTCGTCATCGGCCAGTCCACCATGGGTTACGGCTACGGACAGCGGCTTAAAGTTATCCTGAGTCAGGTGGCAGAAAAACCGAATCGCACCTAATAAAATGGCATCGATAAGGTGGCGTATTTCATGGGTATTTTCATTGGTGGAGCCAATGCTGAACAGGCAGCGATCACCTTCCCGTGCCACTTTGGCGGTAACGGCATCACTTAACAATCGCTGGTAGTTCAGTGCGCGATTCAACCCCTCTTCAAAAGTCGGGCTGCTTAAAAACAGGTATTCAATAACCTGCCCACGGAACACAGGAATGTGCAGGCCAAGGTGCAGGCCAATGTATTTGTCGCCAGTTATCTCTTCACAGGCTTGCCAAAAGATGGTCTGGGCATCATGGGGGGTACGTACCTGCGGGTCTTCAATAAGGCGGCGGGTAATACCACAACGTTCATAAATCGTACTGGCATCAATACCTGCATTTATAAAGCCCTGATGAGCCATTTTTACAAGAATGCCTGCGTCTCTCAGCTCGCTCATACAATTCAGCCTTGCTGACTCTATTCTTTTATTATTCTTCTCTGGAAGGGCTATCTTAGAGGCGATTGACCCTTGTGACAATGTCATTCCTGTAAGGGTGTCACTGGCGATGAACCTCTCTACCGGTTGTCCCTTCTGCCAATGGCTGTGGAAGGGGGGAGAGTAATATGCGACGGAATAAATGAAAGGATGACCACAATGCAAACTCTGGTGCTTCAAAATCTCCCCTCCATGTTGTCTCTCTACGGGAAGGCAGCGGTTAAGAAAGGTTATTCCGGAGAACTGCCAGAACTCTCTGTTGCTGTGCCCGGTATTCGTGCAGACAAAGCCGTCGTCCGCAAATACGATAAAATCTGCCACTTCCCTGAAAGCCGGTTTCTGGCTCCAACCTACCTCCATGTCTTGTCATTCCCTCTGCATATGTGTTTGATGACAGACCCGTCTATGCCTCTCAAGCCTATGGGGCTGGTGCATGTGCGTAACAGAATTAAGCAATACCGGCAGGTGGAGCAGGGAGAGCTGCTTTATATCGAGTGTTCTGTAGGAGAATCCCGGGATGTGGATGCCGGTTTGGAGTTTGATATTGTGACCCGCATAGAAGCCTCCGGCGAGGAGGTGTACGAGGGCTTGAGCACAAACCTGAGTCGTCGCCCTTCCAAAACCTCAGGAGACAAGAAAAAGAGGCAGCCATCCGACCCCTTGGAGATTGTACAAACCTGGGCGCTGCCATCTGGCCTGGGTCGCAGCTACGGGGCTGTATCGGGTGATCGCAATCCTATCCACCTTTGGCCAGCTACCGCAAAGCTATTTGGCTTTGAACGGCATATCATCCACGGCATGTGGTCCAAGGCTCGGTGCCTGGCTGCACTGGGTGAACAGATTGCTGGTAAACCCTTTGAAATTGAGGTGAGCTTCAAAACCCCTGTATTCCTCCCTGCAAAAGTTGAATTCAGTTATACACAGCATCATGACTCGACTTCATTCCTGATGCGTTCACTCTCGGGTAAACCACATTTGAAAGGCTCCTTAAAGTTATTGTAACTACCCAAAGCAATGGCCCGGGTACTTACTGTATAATCCTTCGCCTTTGATAAGAAAGCGTGGGTCTGGAGCGGTATGCACGAACAGGACGAACAATGGATGCGGGAAGCACTGGCACTGGCACAGCTGGGAGCTGCTGTCGGTGAGGTTCCTGTAGGTGCTGTGGTTGTTCATGGGGACAAAATTATTGGCAGGGGGTACAACAGCCCAATTGGCAGAAATGATCCCTGTGCCCACGCTGAAATCCTCGCCCTGCGAGAGGCTGCTGCCCACATCGAAAACTACCGGCTGGTGGACTGCGATCTTTACGTTACACTCGAGCCTTGCGGTATGTGTACAGGGGCATTGGTACATAGTCGCATTCGGCGGCTTGTTTACGGAGCCACTGAGCCTAAGGCGGGAGTTGTGATAAGTCAGGATCAGATTCTGGAAAGCGATTATTTGAACCATACAGTGGCAGTGACTGGCGGAGTACTGGCTGACGAATGTTCCACCATTCTGTCTGACTTTTTCAAAAAGCGTCGCAAGAAAAAGAAAGAAGAGAAGCAACGCATGAAAGAGGCCGCAGCGACCATGGCTGTTATCAAAGGGTAGAGCGGTTACCTTCACTTTGAGCCATAACGGGAAGAGGCTTACGGGGCTGCCTGGCAAGAATATGCCGGTAGTAGCGCTGAATATTCTCCACATATTGAACCGACTCAGCTCCCCGCGCATAACCATAACGGGTCTGGTTATGCCATTGAGGGTCTTCCAGCTTTAACAGGAAATCACTCAGGTTGGTCCAAAGGTCAGGGTTTAAACCATGGCTACGTGCCAGAGTGCGGGCATCATACAAGTGACCAATCCCGACATTGTAAGCCGCCAGCGCTTGCCAGGTGCGATCGGGCTCCTGGATGGATTCTGGCAGGCGACCTTTTAATTGCTCCAGATAACGTACACCACCACGAACACTCTGCTCGGCATCCAAACGATTCCGGATGCCCATTTCCTTAGCAGTAGGCAGTGTCAGCATCATCATCCCCCGTACTCCGGTGGGAGATTTAGCCTTGGGGTACCAGTGGGATTCCTGATAGCTGATAGCTGCTACCAAATGCCAGTCTATCCGGTATTCACTGGCAACAATACGGAACAAGTCCTGATAGCGAGGCAGGCGGCGATGTATGTGATTGTCCAGACTGGCCGCCTCACCTGCGCTTAATTCTGTGGCAGGATAAACATTAACCTCCTTTGCCTTACTTTCCTCAAGGCTGGAGGAGAGAAAATATTCCCACTCCAGCAAGGTCAGGTGGCGAGATTCCACAGATAAGTGGGGGCACTCAGAAAACAGAGGAGTACGCAACAGCATTGTGGGTGTGCGGGGCTGCAACAGAACCACTGTCACGGCCAGAAGCAATACAGCCAGCAGTAAGGATCTGAGAGCAGCCATGGGGGGCGCCAGCTCCAAAACTACTATCTGCGCAACGGTGCTACCCATAGTTTCACCTCAGGAAAGGTCCAGAAACCTTATTTGACACGAAACTACAGAATGTGTCCTTCATACTTATGTCCGGGTTGAATTGTCACTGTAATGTCTTGAGCGGCAGGGCTTTGATGCTGGTGAGGTCAGTGTGAACCCTGTATTATACGCGCTGCTCGCTAAACTGACCTGACTTTCAAGGATCATGACTCTGATGGAGATTTTACGCGGCAGCCCCGCACTCTCCCCGTTCCGTGCTGCCAAGCTGTTGAACACCCTGAAACAGCAAGTGCCGGCCATTCGTAGTGTTTATGCAGAGTTTCTGCATTTTTCTGATCGCCAAGAGTCTTCTGACCCTGATAAGGAAACCCCTGAAAACAACTGGACCGAAAAGCACCAGAGAGTGCTGGACAGGCTTCTGGAGTACGGCCCTCGCCGGGTACGTCAGGAAGCAACCGGGCAGCTGTTTCTGGTCACTCCCCGCCCTGGCACGATTTCACCATGGTCCAGTAAAGCTACAGATATAGCCCATAATTGCGGGCTGTCTGCAATTCACCGCCTCGAACGGGGCATCGCTTACATAATCGATTCAACATCGCCACTCACCCCGGATGATGTGATTAAAATCGAAGCTTTCCTCCACGACCGCATGACCGAGGTCGTTCTCTCCTCCCCCGAAGATGCCAAAGCCCTGTTTACCGAAGCCGAACCAGTACCACTGGCCCGTGTTGCCGTTTTAGCGGAAGGTCGTACAGCGCTGGAAGAGGCCAACCAGAGTCTTGGCCTGGCACTGGCAGATGATGAGATTGATTACCTGCTGGAGAACTTCCGCAAGCTGGAGCGTGACCCCAGCGATGTAGAGCTGATGATGTTCGCCCAGGCCAACTCCGAGCACTGCCGTCACAAGATATTCAATGCCTCGTGGGATATTGATGGTGAAGCGCAGGAGAAATCCCTGTTCGCCATGATCCGCAATACCTACCAGATGAACTCCGAAGGCGTCCTGTCCGCTTATAAGGACAATGCTTCCGTGATCAAGGGTTGGAAGAGCGGACGCTTCTTCCCCAACCCTGAGAGCCGCAGCTACGGTTACACCGAAGAGGATATTCACATCCTCATGAAGGTGGAAACCCATAACCATCCCACTGCTATCGCCCCATGGCCTGGTGCGTCTACAGGTTCCGGTGGTGAAATTCGGGACGAAGGTGCGACCGGCCGTGGCGGCAAGCCCAAGGCTGGCCTGACCGGCTTCTCCGTATCCAACCTGAACATCCCCGGCTTTCAGCAGCCCTGGGAACACGGATACGGCAAGCCTGACCGGATCGTATCCGCCCTCGATATTATGATCGAAGGCCCTCTGGGTGGTGCCAGTTTTAACAACGAATTTGGCCGTCCGGCTTTGTGCGGTTACTTCCGTACTTTTGAGGAGGAGTCCAACGGCCCTGCAGGCCGCGAAATGCGCGGTTACCACAAGCCCATCATGATTGCCGGTGGTCTGGGTAATATCCGTGAGCAGCATATCGAGAAGGGTGAATATCCTGCTGGCTCCAAGCTGATTGTTCTGGGTGGCCCGGCCATGCAGATTGGTCTGGGTGGTGGTGCAGCCTCCTCTATGGCCTCCAGTACCGGTCAGGAGGATCTGGATTTTGCTTCCGTTCAGCGAGAAAACCCGGAGATGGAGCGCCGCTGTCAGGAAGTTATCGACCAGTGCTGGCAGCTGGGGGAGAAGAACCCCATGCTGTTTATCCACGATGTGGGTGCTGGAGGCCTGTCCAATGCTCTGCCTGAGCTGATCAGTGATGGTGGCCGTGGTGGTCAGTTTGAACTGCGCAAGGTACTGAATGACGAACCCGGCATGAGCCCGCTGGCGTTGTGGTGTAACGAATCTCAGGAACGTTACGTTCTGGCGGTTGCCCCACAGGATCTGGCAACCTTCGAGGCGATCTGTGCCCGTGAGCGCTGTCCTTACGCCGTTGTGGGTGAAGCCACCGAAGAATCCCATCTGCTGGTGAATGACGAGCATTTCGATAACCAGCCTGTGGATATGCCTCTGGACGTACTGCTGGGTAAACCACCCCGTATGCACCGCTCTGTCGAACGCAAGAGTTTTGAAATTGAGCCGTTTGAAGTGTCCTCCATCAATCTGGATGAGGCCGCTGAACGTGTTCTAAAGCTGCCTGCTGTGGCTAGCAAGAGCTTCCTGATCACCATTGGCGACCGCACCATTACCGGTCAGGTGAATCGCGATCAGATGGTCGGCCCCTGGCAGGTGCCTGTGGCGGATTGCGCAGTGACCACCAGTGGTTTCAATGCCACCACCGGTGAAGCCATGTCTATGGGGGAGCGCACACCGGTTGCTCTGCTGGATGCGCCAGCCTCAGGCCGTATGGCGGTGGGTGAGGCTCTGACCAATATCGCCTCTGCCCGCATCAACAAGCTTTCTGAAGTACGCCTGTCTGCAAACTGGATGGCAGCTGCGGGTCACCCCGGTGAAGATGAGCGCCTGTACGACACCGTAAAAGCGGTGGGTATGGAGCTGTGCCCAGAGTTGGGTATCACCATTCCTGTGGGTAAGGACTCCATGTCCATGCGCACCACCTGGAAAGATGGTGGAGAAGATAAGGCGGTGACTGCGCCTCTGTCTCTGGTGATTTCTGCCTTTGCTCCTGTTGCGGATGTACGACTGGGTGTCACTCCCCAGCTTCGTACTGATAAGGGGGACACAGATTTACTGCTGATCGACCTTGGCCGTGGCAAGAACCGCCTGGGTGGCTCTGCAGTGGCACAGGTTTACCGTGAATTGGGTGCTGAACCTGCGGATCTGGATGAGCCTCAGGATATGAAAGCCTTCTTCCAGGGTGTGCAGCATCTGCTGAGCGAAGAGAAGATTCTGGCTTACCACGACCGCTCCGATGGAGGCCTGTTCACCACGCTGATGGAAATGGCCTTTGCCGGTCATACGGGCATCCGTGTGGCACTGGACAAGCTGGCTGGCAACAAAGGTGAGCTGGCCGCAGCTCTGTTCAACGAAGAGCTGGGTGCTGTGATTCAGGTGCGCAAGCAGGATAAGGGCACGGTGAAGGACTGTCTGGCCAGCTTTGGCCTGTCTGGCTGTGTGCACACCATCGGTGAGCTTGCGGTCGGCCAGAAGGTGAGCTTTACCTTCAAGGGTAAGCCAGTTCTGAAAGGCAATCGTATCCGCTACCAGCGTATGTGGTCGGAAACCAGCTACCAGATTCAGAAACTGCGGGATAACGCTGAGTGCGCCCAGCATGAATTTGATAACCTGCTGGATGACAAAGACCCCGGCCTGCATGCGTCTATTTCCTGGAATCCTGAGAAGGATATTGCTGCGCCTTTCATTGCCACCGGTGTTCGCCCCAGAATTGCGATTCTCCGTGAGCAGGGCGTAAACGGCCATGTGGAAATGGCGGCTGCCTTTGACCGTGCCGGCTTCGAAGCCGTTGATGTGCACATGAGTGACCTGATCAGCGGCAACCGTGAGCTTGGGGACTTTCGGGGGCTGGTGGCCTGTGGTGGCTTCTCTTATGGCGACGTTCTCGGCGCTGGCGGTGGCTGGGCCAAGTCCATCCTGTTCCACGATCGTGTCCGTGAAGGCTTTGCAGGCTTCTTTGATCGTCGTGATACCTTTGCCCTGGGTGTGTGCAACGGCTGTCAGATGCTATCTACCATCCATGAGCTGATTCCGGGCACCGAACACTGGCCGCGCTTTGTGCGCAACCGCTCTGAACAGTTTGAGGCCCGTGTGGCGATGGTGGAGGTGCAGAAGAGTGCGTCCATCTTCCTGCAGGGCATGGAAAAGGCGCGTATGCCGATTGCTGTAGCACATGGTGAAGGTCTGGCAGAGTTTGCCCATGATTCTGATCCGGCGGCTCTCACAGCTGCTGGGCAGGTGGCGCTGCGCTATGTGGATAACCATGGTCGCACTACTGAGCGTTATCCGTTTAACCCCAATGGCTCTGTTGATGGGATCACTGGTCTGACCAGCAGGGATGGCCGTGTCACTATTATGATGCCTCACCCTGAGCGGGTCTTCCGTACGGTTCAAAACTCCTGGCATCCCGATGAGTGGCAGGATGATGCACCGTGGATGCGGATGTTCCGCAATGCGCGGGTTTGGGCGGACTGATCTGTCCTTGCCAGAGACATAAAAAACCGAGGAGTTTGCTTCGGTTTTTTATGCTTAAAACTCTGCCGGGTCCCCTAGATATTGATAAACAATATCCATCCCGAGGCAGTAAGCGTTAGCATTGAGAGGGTGAGGAGAGCAATCTCTCTCTTACTCAGTCGGTCATCCATGGGTAGATTCCTCTGTATTCATTGTTGCTTCCCACTAGAGCTAGGCTCTGACACCTTGGTTAGGTGGGATTGTACGGTGACCCTCTGTGAAAATAATGTCATCTTGTTTTGAAGAGTGAGTTTTTTCCGCAATCTTTTACAGTCAAGTAAACAAAGGTGGCAGAGGTTTCACGGGAAATTGAACCTACACTGAGGGAGAGCGTCCAAGGTAGGACGCAGGTTTCTCGATATGGAGGTTCTCACACCATGAAATTGTTACCCTTGGGGCTGAAGCGCCTCCTCTCTTTAGTCAGCGTGGCCACTTTCTCTCTTTTTCTTACGGGCTGTATGACAGATTTGACTGGTAGTAATTACGATCGTGGTGAAGCCCGTAGTCTGCAAACGGTTCAGTTTGGTGAAATTGTTGAAATGGAAACTGTAAAGCTGGACGGTACTCAGTCTGGACTTGGTGCTGTTGCCGGTGCTGCGACTGGTGGTATTGCCGGCTCTACTATTGGTGGCGGCAAAGGCAAGAGTCTTGCAACCATAGCTGGTGCTGTAGCAGGTGGCGTACTGGGCAACTATACGGAACGTAAGGTGACAGAATCCAATGGTTTTAACCTGACGATTCGTTTGGACAACGGTAATTATGTCTCTGTTGTTCAGCAGCTGGAACAAGGCAACAGCCTGCAGGTTGGCGATCGGGTGAAGGTCCTCAGCAATGGCCGCAACAGTCGGGTTGTTCGCACCCGTTGATTTTTCCAATATGTCAGAGCTGCAGTGTCGGCTCTGGCATGTTTTCCCTCTCTTTTCCTTCCTTCTAATTTCCTTGCTGCTGTTGTGGTACTGGCCTTACACTGCCCACCATAGATCTCTTTGGGGGGAATAACTTATGAATAGAGAAACACAACTGGCCGTTGGTATTGTGGGTGGTGTGTTGCTTCTGGTTGCCGCTGGTTTTTGGCTGTTTTCTGGCTCAGATGATGAGCGGGTGCAGGCTCTTAAAGCGCCTGCCTATGAAGAGCCTGTGGCTCCGGCGTATCAGGAATACAATGACGACGAAGGCAAAGCATTGACGGATTCCGATGAAATGGCTGGAGATATGACCCGTATTATTATTCACGATTCTGCTTCCTCAGGAGAGGTTGGTCAGGCGCTGACGGGTAAAGTGATTATTGATGATCAGGTGGTTCAGCAGCCTGCCTCTGGACGCTAGGTCATTGCCGCGCCGATGTGCCGTCCCTGGCCTGCGGCGCTTGCTTTTGCGTTTCGTGCGATTTTCTTTTTGGAGTTTCGACTTTATGGATGTGTTAATTGATGCAGCCACGCTTGCTCAATGGTTGGGTGAGACGGATGAGAAACTGGTGGTTTTCGATGTTCGCTACAGTTTGCAAGATGGCGAGGCTGGTCAGCGTGCTTATGATCAGGGGCATATTGCTGGTGCCCAATACATAAGCCTTAGCCATGATCTTTCCAGTGATGTGATTCCCGACAAGACCAGTCGCCATCCTTTGCCCACGCCGGAAGCTTTTATTGCCCGGGTGCAGAGTTGGGGGATAACAGAGGGCTGCCGTGTTGTGCTGTATGATGCTGGCGATCAATTTATCGCACCGCGCATGTGGTGGATGTTGAGCCAGTGGTTTGGGCTGACGAATGTTTTTATTCTCCATGGTGGTGTACGTGCGTGGGAGCAGGGTGGCTTTGAACTGGTGACGGATGTTCCTGTTGTCGAGGCTTCAAGCTTCACTCCATCGGTGAATGACGGTGTATTGGTTCAGGCCGGTGGGGTTCTACCGTTTGTGGAAAAGGGAGGTACGTTGCTGGATGCCCGTGCCCTTGAGCGTTTTGCCGGTGAGGTGGAACCACTTGATTCGGTAGGCGGACATATTCCCGGAGCACACTGTCAGCCTTGCTCTAAAAATGTTGATGATAACGGTTTGTTTCTTTCATCGACCCAACTGCAACGCTTGTATGGGGTTTATGAAGGAAGGGATGTCGTGTGTTACTGCGGTTCAGGTGTGTCGGCCTGTCAGAATATTCTGGCCATGACGCTTGCAGGTTTACCTGCGCCACGATTATACGCAGGCTCCTGGAGTGAGTGGGTAACTGACCCATCACGCCCTATCGCAAAAGGGCGGTAAACACGAACGGAACACTATCGCTATTAATACCGGTTTCCAGTACAGTTCTGCTTTTGCTATTTTCCCCTGAGAATTCCTATTATGCACGACTTGCTGGTTCCGGATGTTGCACTTCTTGAGAAGTGGCTGGCTGATACCGGGTATGAATCTTATATCTGTGATCAGTGCAGCGGCCTGCATTTGTCTGCGCTACAGAGTATGGATGGAATACTCGACAGCCGCCTGTTTGTTGAGCCTTGGGGCATCATGTTCACTACTGAACTGGATATTCGCAACGCAGCGATCCTGCCGCTATCTGCCGATTTGATGCGTCTGAATATAGGCTATCCCACCTTAAAGCTTTTTTTAAATACGCCAGATGATGCAGGCCCTATGTTGGTAGCATCTTCTGCAATCCTGTCCAGTCAGGGTATGACAGTGGCCCAGTTTAACGAATTCTTTGCCGTTAACCTGGAGACTGTGAAGCAATTGCTGCAAGAATGTCAGCAGCTTCAATACCTGTTCCAGAGCGATGATGAACGCATGATGTTCCCGGAAGCTATTGATGGTATGAAGCCATCTTTACATTGATGGCGTTCGCTCTCTTTTCTCCAGCGATTTGCGGCAGGGGGTGAGTGAACGTACATCACTCTCCTGCAGTAGTGCCATAATCAGGGTATTTTGACTGTTCCCGCCGGATACATGCAGATCAATATCATATTGATTCCGTCGTGGGCACAGGGATGCTGTAAAGGTGTCCACATCAAAGCCGCCGCTGCGGCTGTTGTTCAAAACCCGTTCGAGGCATCCGGGTGTATTGGATGCAATAAGTTTTAGTCTGTAGCGATTCACTGGCCTTTCTCCTGCCGTGTAAAAAAGCCCCCGAACCTTTCGGTGCGGGGGCTTTTTTGGTTTTTGCTTTTCCTAGAGTGCAACCAACCCCCGGCGAATGATCATCATAATCATACCGGTCATACCTTTCTTTCCATTGAGGGGGAAGGTGTGGGTCATGGTGCGAAACCTATAGTTAAGAGCTTTGCGTAAAAATAATTGTGCGAATAGTATGCTCCACTTAGGAAATCCACAAGGAAAATACTTATATTGATAGGTATTTTGAGTGAAGTTGTTAGGAGTTTGTATAGGGTGGCTTTACTGACTGTTATCTGGTGGTAAGGTAGCGTAACGCGTTAAGCGTAAATGAATACAGATTAGTGGGAGTGTGAGCCGATGTCCCTGTGGACGCCTGAGAGCTGGAAAAATCATACAGCTCTGCAAATGCCTGAGTACCCTGATGCCGCTAAGCTGCGACAGGTAGAAGAGAGTCTGAGCAAACAGCCACCACTGGTATTTGCTGGTGAAGTACGTGCTCTCACCGACCAGCTGGCCAGCGTAGCCGAAGGGAAAGCCTTTTTGCTGCAGGGCGGAGACTGTGCAGAGAGTTTTGCAGAGTTTAGCGCGGTGAATATTCGGGATACTTTTAAGGTGTTAATGCAGATGGCAGTGGTGCTCACGTTTGGTGCCAGTTGCCCGGTTGTAAAGGTGGGACGCCTGGCTGGCCAGTTTGCCAAACCGCGTTCCAATCCTACTGAAACCCGCGATGGTATCGAACTGCCTACTTATCGCGGTGATATCGTTAATAGTAATGAATTCACTGAAGCCGCTCGCATTCCTGACCCTGAGCGAATGATGGCGGTGTATCATCAGGCGGCTTCTACCCTGAATCTGCTGCGTGCGTTTGCCCAGGGTGGGTTGGCTTCCCTTGAGCAGATTCATGCCTGGAACCTGGATTTTGTGAATGCCACCCCAGAGGCCAGACATTTCCAGAAGATGGCAGCACGTATTGATGAAACCCTCGCCTTTATGAAGGCGTGTGGCATGACTGCAGAGAACAGCGCAGCGATCCGTGAAACCAGCTTCTATACCTCTCACGAGGCACTGCTGTTGCCTTACGAGCAGGCGCTGACCCGCAAAGACAGTCTCACCAATGACTGGTACGACTGTTCCGCCCATATGCTCTGGATTGGGGATCGTACCCGCCAGCCCGACGGTGCACATGTGGAATTCGTGCGTGGTGTTCACAACCCTGTCGGTATCAAAGCTGGGCCAACCCTGCCGCCGGATGATCTGATTCGCCTGCTGGATATTGTGAATCCTGAAAATATTCCAGGGCGTGCGACCATTATCGTGCGTATGGGAGCCGATAAGGTTGAGGCTGGCCTGCCGGCTCTGATCAAGGCTGTTGAGCGTGAAGGCCGCAAGGTGGTGTGGAGCTGTGACCCCATGCACGGTAACACCATCACTGCTGGTGATTACAAGACCCGTGACGTGAGTTCAGTACTCCGTGAAGTGCGCCAGTTTTTCTCTGTTCACCGTGCAGAAGGTACTTACGCTGGTGGCGTGCACTTTGAGATGACTGGCCAGAACGTGACCGAGTGCATTGGTGGTGCTCACAAGGTGACGGAAGAAACCTTGAAAGAGCGTTATCGTACACACTGCGACCCACGTATGAATGCCAGCCAGTCTTTGGAAATGGCGTTTCTGATTGCCGATACGCTCAAGGAGTGCCGCAAGGACTTACGGGGCGAGTAAGCTGCACAAGTCAGGGACTTTCTTGAAAAAAGCGGCACTGGTTTGTAGTATCAGTGCCGTCTCGGCGAGTGGCGCAGCCTGGTAGCGCACAGCATTCGGGTTGCTGGGGTCGTAGGTTCAAATCCTATCTCGCCGACCAAATAAGGCCGCGTAATCCTTGGATTGCGTGGCCTTTTCAATGTTTACCCTCATATTGGTAAGGGCTACATACTCCGATAACTGTCAGGGTAAAGAGGTTGAGGTATTCTTTCATACCGAGCCGGTTGATAGAGTGAGAGGAGGTTCACTATAAGTGTGGGAAACGGTAGAAATACGAGCCAATAGCTGTCGTTCCTTTTTCCTCCAGAGGTCATCTTTCTTCAGTTCACGTCGATGGGGTTCAAGGTCACTGGCCAGCTCAAAGAGTAAGTCCGATTTATGCTTGAACTCTTGCTCCTGCTTCTCCTCGATACCCAGGGTTTTCAACATGGGTTTTGGCCAGGCTGACAACATGCGGTAGCAATGAGCCAGTTGACTGACACAGGATGCACTCGTGCCTCCACTACTTTCCACAGCAAGAACAGCCCACTTAAACGCGTTCCCCAAAAGCGTTAAATGTGCAGGCAGTATATCCTCAACTTCTGTTAATTCCCGGAAGTTACGAATACTAAAGCATAAACAGGCTTCGTATCCTGAAAAGAAAAGCTTTTCGAGTTGCAGCTCATCAAACTGCGCCCACGATCCGGTATCAACGAAAATGGCTGCCAGACACAGTTCGATCTCCTTGTCATCACAGGGAGTGTTCGCCAGTCCCCCGGCCGCCTGGGTACGCAGCCGGGTATAAATGTCCAGGGCCGTTTTCAGGTTGTCCTCACCCCCTATTATCTGAAGATGTCTACCCAGTGTTAACTCGATATCCTTGTCATCGCAGGGCGTGCTCACTTGTCCCTTGGCTGCCCGGGTGCGCAGTCGGGTAAAGATGTCCAGAGCCGCTTTCAGGTTGTCATCACCCCCCATGATTTGGAGATGTCTGCCCAGAGCCAGTTCGATTTCCTTGTCCTCGCAGGGGGTGTTTGCCTTTCCCCCGGCCGCCTGGGTGCGTAGCTGGGTAAAAATATCCAGACCCGCTTTCAGGTTATCCATACCTCCCATGGTCTGAAGATGTCTGCCTAGTGTTAACTCGATCTCCTTGTCATCACAGGGAGTATTCGTCTGCCCTCCGGTCGCCTGGGTGCGCAGCTGGGTATAAATGTCCAGGGCCGTTCCCAAGTTATTTTTGCCCCCCATAGTCTGGTGTAGTATGCCCAGAGCCAGTTCGATATCCTTATCATCACAACGGGTATTCGGTTTCCCACCGGCCGCCCGGGTGCGCAGTCGGGTGAATATGTTCAGGGCCGCTCTCAGGTTGTCTGGCCCCCCCATGAGCTGGAGATGTCTGCCCAGTGTTAACTCGATGTCCTTGTCATCACAGGGGGTGTCCGGCTGTCCTCCGGCTGCTTGGGTGCGTAGCCGGGTAAAGATGTCCAGAGCTGTTTTCAGGTTGTCTGTACCTCCCATGCTCTGAAGATGTCTGCCCAGAGCCAGTTCGATATCCTTGTCATCACAGGGGATGTTCGGCTGCCCTCTGGCCGCCTGGGTACGCAGCCGGGTAAAGATGTCCAGAGCCGCTCTCAGATTGTCCATGCCTCCCATGATCTGAAGATGTCTACCCAGCGTTAACTCGATATCTTTGTCCCCGCAGGGGGTGTTTATCTGCCCCATGGCCGCCCGGGTGCGTAGATGGGTGAAGATGCCCAGAGCCGTTTTCAGGTTGTCCATGCCCCCCATAAGCTGAAGATGTCTTCCCAGTGTTAACTCGATATCCTTGTCATCACAGGGGGTGTCCATTTGTCCTTTGGCCATCCGGGTGCGCAGCTGGGTAAAAATGTCCAGTGCCGCTATCAGGTTATCATCACCTCCCATGATCTGAAGATGTCTGCCAAGAGCCAGTTCAATCTCCTTATCATCACAAGGGGTATTCGGCTGCCCGGCTGCCCGGGTGCGTAGTTGGGTAAAGATGTCCAGAGCCGCTTTCATGTTGTCCATGCCCCCCATGATCTGGAGATGTCTGCCCATGTTAACTCGATCTCTTTGTCATCACAGGGGGTGCTCACCTGTCCACCGGCTGCCTGGGTGCGTAGCTGGGTATAGATATCCAGGGCTATTTTCATGTTGTCCATGCCCCCCATGATCTGGAGTAGTCTGCCCAGTGTTAACTCGATATCCTTGTCATCACAGGGGGTATTCACCTGTCCACCGGCTGCCCGGGTACGCAGCTGGGTATAGATCTCCAGGGCCCTTTTCATGTTGTTCATGCCCCCCATGAGCTGGAGATGTCTGCCCAGT
>NZ_SMME01000850.1:44729-47358 GCF_009711465.1 Parendozoicomonas verongulae
ATAACTCAATAGCCTTATCATCGCAGGGGGTATTCACCTGTCCCCCGGTTGCTCGGGTGCGCAGCTGGATAAAGATGTCCAGGGCCATTCTCAGGTTGTCCGTACCCCCTATAATCTGAAGTAGTCTGCCCAGAGCCAGTCCATTGGTTTTTTCATCGTTGAGACATTTTGAATGATGTGCATAAAGGTGCTGGAAGAGTGGTAAAGCTTCCGTTAAACGGCCCCTGGCCTGTAAAGCTCTCCCTTTTGCCATCATTACTCCTTTATTGTTTTGTAAACTCCTTGGGAGTGTATCGACATACCCGATACACCCATCAAAATCTTCAAGAAGAAACAAAGACCTGGCTTTTAATTGCACAACACGAGCATATCGACGCGAATCCCCCTCGTATTTTTGCAATAGCATCTCTGTCTCATTCAGTACTTTTTGAGGGTCGCTTTTCAGAATACGGAAGCCTTTATCTATGTCGTTATATATCTGTGAATGAGAGTAGACCGGATAGTGTTGGGAACGACGTTGTGAAAGCTGGAGGTGCGCAGGCTGACCAGCACTCCCTGGGTGTTGATAACCCTGTGGACTATGGATGTAAGGCGCATGCCTACGTGGATAGCTTTGTCTGGAAGGAGGCGCCTGTCGTCGGTTATGGCCGCCTCTTTCATATTTTGGTGGTATGTACATGCTCTGAATAAGCCTTTATCGCAGTTATGTCTGGAGGTGTTCGTTAAATCAAATGTTTTGTATGGATTATGGCGAGGGAATAAAAGTTCAAAGTGCGTCAGGGTTGAGAACAGGGTTGTTTAAGTTTTAAGTATGCACCGGGGTTTCATCAGTCACAGAAGTCAGTAGCTTTCGCTCTCTTTGCCTCCATCTATCATCTTTCCTCAGTTTCAGACGATGGGGTTCAAGATTGTTGGCCCTCCCGAAGAGGAATTCCGCTTTATGCTTGAATTCTTGTTCTTTTCTCTCTTTAATACCTAACGCTTGCAGCCTGGGTTTCGGCCAGGTTGATAAAAGACGGAAGCAATGAGCCAGTTGACTGATACAGGATGCAGCTGTGCCTCCACTATCCTCCACTGCAAGAGCAGCCCAGTAGAACGCTTTTCCCAGAAGATCCGAATTTTCGGGCAATATGTCTGTAAATTCCATGAATTCCCGGAAGTTACGGATACTCAAAATTAAGTAGGTTTCGAACCCCGAACACAACTGCTTTTCGAGTTGCAGCTCATCAAACAGCACCCACTCTCCCATATCAACGAAAATGCCTGCTATACCCAGTTTGATCTCCTTCTGCTCACAGGGTGTGGCCCCGGTGCGTAGCCGGGTAAGGATGTCCAGAGCCATTTTCAGGTTCTCAGTGCCCCCCAGATCCTGAAGATGTCTGGCCACTGTTAACTCGATATCCTTGTCATTGCAGGGGGTATTCGCTCGCCCATCGGCCGCCAGGGTGCGCAATCGGGTAAAGATAACCAGAGCCGCTTGCTGGTTGTCCGTGCCTCCCATTTTCTTGAGGTGCCTGCCCAGAGCCAGTTCAATCTCTTTATCATCACAGGGGGTGTTCGGCTGCCCCCCGGCAGCTTGAGTACGCAGCCGGGTGAAGATATCCAGTGCTGCTTCCATGTTGTCCTTGCCCCCTATAACCTGAAGCTGTATGCCCAGGGCCAGTTCGATCTCTTTATCATCACAGGGGGTGTTCGGCTTCCCCCCGGCAGCTTGAGCGCGCAGCCGGGTAAAGATATCCAATGCTGCTTTCTGGTTGTCCTTGTTCCCCATAGTCTGAAGATGCCTGCCAAGGGCCAGTTCGATCTCCTTGTCCTCACAGGGGATGTTTGCCTTCCCCTTAGCCGCTCGGGTGCGTAACCGGATAAAAATATCAAGAGCCATTTTCAGATTCTCCGGACCTCCCATGAGCTTGAGCTGTCTACCCAGAGCCAGTTCGATCTCCTTGTCATCGCAGGGGATGTTCGGCTGTCCTCCAGCTGCCCGGGTGCGCAGCCGGGTAAAGATATCCAGGGCCCTTTTCAGATTGTCTGTACCTCCCATAACCTCGAGATGTCTGCCCAGTGTTGATTCTATAACCTTGTCATCACAGGGGATGCCCGCCTGTCCTCCGGCAGCTTGGGTGCGTAGCCTGGTAAAGATCTCCAGGGCTTTTTTCAGGTTGTCTATTCCCCCTAATACCTGGAGATATCTGCCCAACGCTAACTCGATATCCTTATCATCACAGGGGGTGTTTACTCGTCCACCGGCTGCCCGGGTGCGCAGCCGGGCCCACCCGGCCGCACGGGTGCGCAGCCTGGTAAAGATGTTCAGAGCCGTTTTCAGGTTGTCCGTGCCCCCCATGAACTGAAGATGTCTGCCCAAGCCAGCTCGATATCCCTGTCGTCACAGGGAGTGTGCACCTGCCCCGCCGCCCGGGTGCGCATCTGGATAAAGATATCCAGGGCTGCTCTCAGATTCTCCTTGCCCCCCATGACCTGGAGCAGCCTGCCCATTGTTAACTCGATATCCTTATCACCACAAGGGGTGCTCACCTGCCCCGTGGCCACTCGGGTGTGCAACCGGGTAAAGATGTCCAGGGCTGCTCTCAGATGATCGGTGCCCCCCATGGCCTGAAGCAGTCTGCCCAGA
>NZ_SMME01000850.1:47368-47872 GCF_009711465.1 Parendozoicomonas verongulae
TATGACCTGGAGTAGACGACTCAATGCCAGACCATGGTTTTTTTCGTCATTGAGAGAGGTTGAGCATCGGGTATAAAGATACTGGAAAAGTGATAAAGCTTCCGTTAAATGGCCTCGAGCCTGTAAAGCTCTGCCTTTTGCCATTATCACCCCTTTGTTGTTTTGCAAACCCGCTGAAAGGGAATGAATGAACTCTATACACCCATCAAAATTGTCAAGAAGAAACAAGCACCTGGCTTTTAACTGCACAATACGAGCATATCGTTTCGGATCTCCCACGTATTTTTTTAAGAGAGTCTCAGCCTCATCTAATGCTCTTTGGGGATTAATTTTCAGAAGATTAAAAGCATTATCTATATCGCGATATATCCCTACACGAGAGTGAGCCGGGGAGTGCTGGGAACTACGTTGTGAAAGTTGGCGGTGCTTAGAATGACCAGCTCGCTCCGGGTATCGAGAACCATGTGCAGCGAGGGTATAAGGCGTATACCTACTTGAATCGCT
>NZ_SMME01000850.1:48087-48320 GCF_009711465.1 Parendozoicomonas verongulae
GTGGTGAAGGAGCAAAGGTTCAAAATGTGTCAAAATCACAAACGGGGATGTTTGAGGTATACACCTCATCACTCTGTTTACACGGAGCTTCTCCAGTCATAAGAGCCAATAGCTTTCGTTCCTTTTGCCTCCATTGATCATCTTTCTTCAGCTCTAGTCGGTGGGGTTCAAGGTCGTTGGCCTGCTCAAAGAGTAATTTCGACGTATGTTTGAATTCTTGCTCTTTTGCCTCT
>NZ_SMME01000850.1:48534-48888 GCF_009711465.1 Parendozoicomonas verongulae
GCCTCCACAGCCAGAGCAGCCCAATGCAGGGCTTTCCCTAACAGAGTTGCATGTGCGGGCAATATGTCCTTAGCTTCCGTTAATTCCCGAAAGTAACGGACGCTAAAACATAAACAGGTTTCGAACCCTGAAAACAACTGTTTTTCGAGTTGCAACCCATCAAACTGCTCCCACTCTCCCGTATCAATAAAAACAGAGGCAAGACCCAGTTCAATATCCTTGTTATCACTGATAATGTTTACCCGCCCCCCGGTTGCCCGGGTACGCAGCCGGATAAAGATGTCCAGTGCTGCTTTCAGGTTATCCGTGCCCCCAATGGTCTGGAGCAACCGGCCCAGAGCCAGTTCGATCTCC
>NZ_SMME01000071.1 GCF_009711465.1 Parendozoicomonas verongulae
CGGTGCAGGGGGAAGCGGAACACCACCTGCTTCTGCGGTGCCAGCTTTGATTCGGTCAGCCTGCTTAACTCCCACCGCCGGGGTAGCCGCGATCCCTGTTGCAAAGGAAAGCGGAACAGCACCTGTCCCTGTGGCGCCACCTTCGATTCAGTCAGTCTGCTTAACGCTCACCGCCAGTGCAGTAACGACGCTCAGTGCAAGGGAAGGCAGAACACCACCTGCTTCTGCGGCACTAC
>NZ_SMME01000181.1 GCF_009711465.1 Parendozoicomonas verongulae
CATCAAGTGGCTGTGATTGAATAGAGCGGACTGGTTTACTTTTAACTTTTGCTGCAAAGGCGCCAGATGAGGACAGGCCTATTGTTAGGCAGAGACTGGTGACAATAAAGTTCAGCCTGAAGAGCATACTCTTCTTTCCCATAATAAAGAACAAAGAAGATAGCAACGTATCTGACGGCCTCTTGTTATGTTAGGGCTAGATTGGGTCACTCACTTTTCACCTTGCGATGTGCGCGCAGGTGTCTGGCGAGATGACTGGATTGGGTAAAACGTTTATTACACCCGACCTGGTCACAGATATAGGGCTTATCTCCTGTGTGGATGCGTTTGT
>NZ_SMME01000479.1:0-259 GCF_009711465.1 Parendozoicomonas verongulae
GTCTGTCGTGTCCGGGCTGGCGTTGACTGGTAGCAATCAGTGGATGTCTCAGTCACTGAGGAATATGAGTCCTGAAAAGATGACCGCACTGGCAAAGGCTCTTGGAATTAGTCAGGAAAAACTTATTGAGTCAGTACAAAGTGGTACAGCATTACCGGCAAGTGCGATATCCGCTCCCCGAATCGACGATATTGTAAAAAATCTCTGGGAGCAGGAGCCGGACAGTAATGCCTTTATTCTGGGGAGTGAGTTACTAAAA
>NZ_SMME01000479.1:468-1011 GCF_009711465.1 Parendozoicomonas verongulae
TACAAAAAGTGTAATCTGTTGGGGTGCTGGTT
Source organism: Parendozoicomonas verongulae (assembly GCF_009711465.1). GTDB lineage: Bacteria > Pseudomonadota > Gammaproteobacteria > Pseudomonadales > Endozoicomonadaceae > Sansalvadorimonas > Sansalvadorimonas verongulae. Next base: position 501 of record NZ_SMME01000479.1, read on the forward strand.
TAGTTCCGATAGTCCACTCGCTCAGGGGATGGGTGCATTGGTTCACCCGGATAAACCTGTTGATATTGTGTTGCAAGAGCTTCAGGACTTACACGAAAAAATGGTCCATAGTGGTTTAGTCAGGTACGACAACTGGCAATTTTCCATAGTCTCGATACTCACCCGGGCCTATAAATCCCTGGGCGTTCATTCACCTCAGTTTATAGCTATTGCCCGGGTCGCAATTCAACAAAAGTGGCTTGAACCAGAACATTGTCCCCGTACCGATGCCAGAATACTTCATGACCTGCTGAAAAAGATGGACGCTGTCAATGAACTCAAATCATCGGTACAACGCCTCTTGAAAAACTGGTATGTCCATTTTTGGGGTAAGAAAAGAGACATGGACGACTACATCAGGAGAGTCTTGGACGCAGCTCCACCTTTAGTCCTGCCAAAGTACAGTGGGCACTCACCTACACTGGAGGCCAACCTGAAGATGGATAATCTGACACCCTCCTGGACAGAGGAG
>NZ_SMME01000696.1 GCF_009711465.1 Parendozoicomonas verongulae
TTCAAGCAACCGTCATGGGTAACTTAGCCGCTTAGGCCAGAGAGAGCGAGACTGAGGCCAAAGGCGAGAGCCAGTACCACCAGCAAGAATGACAGGAACAATAGAAGAAGCCATGCAGCCCTTATCCAATGAAGCCAAAAGATAAAGTGCTACAAAATCAACGAATCAGCAAGGGTGATATTTGGGCAGGATCTGGTGCCTTGAACATTTGTCTACTTTCTGAGATCCCCGTTAATCTCTTGTAGAAATAATGGAGGTGCTATTCTTGGTCTCCACGCCTCAGTTGAGGGCATTTAATGTGCCAAAAAATAAACAGAATAACCTGAACAGCGTTATCAGTGACCAGACTTTCACTCTTCCTCCTCTGACGCTAACCTTTTTGTTGCTTATGCTCTCTAGCACGATCTCCTATGGAGGTTCTAAAGCAAAGATCAGTGCCCATAACTCGCATGGGCATAACTATGAAGAGTTCGGTTCCGCATATGACGCCATTCAGAAAAGACGCTTCAGTGTCAGAATTAAAAAGAGAACTTCTCTTGCCCACAAACGGAGCATGGAAAGTGCTTTTTCCAAAAAGTCCAACACTGAGAAACTTGAATTCAATAAAGGCCACCATGGTTTTCATCCTCCTTACAGGCAGGACTTAGTAAGCACCTTATCAGCCAGAGAGCTAGGAGTTCCCATCCGGTCTGCACAGCTGACGAATCTGTCACAATATCTCATGGTCAAAACTGCGAAAACCATGAAAAAACAGATAAAACAGCAGACGGTCATTCAGCAAGTACCGACAGATAGTTTTATCCATTCAGTTCATACGGTTTTTTTAGGTGTTCTCCCAGATAATCGTTTAATACTCAGGGGGATGAAACGTGCACGCGATGATACCCCGTCTCCAAAAATCATTCCCTATACCGGCGAACACTGGTCATCCATAGAGATCATTAATCCCAAAGGATATATCAACAGGGTGCTTGTGATTGATGAAAACCATTTTCTCACTGTGCTCTCAAGAGGGGCTGAGCGTTTGCACGTATGGAAAAAAACAGATGGAAAATGGTCTGGCCAGGATTTTGGACATGCGGCCAGTGTTTCCATTTCTCCCGATAAAAGAATGGTCACCTGGTTTAATCCGAAGTTTGACCCTGCCAGCATTTTCGTCTGGTTCGAGTATAAAGGCGAATGGATTTTAGAAAAACTCACTGATGACACAGCTATCCAGGAGCGTTACCACTGCGTCATCCCATTATCTGATGGAAGGGTCATATCCAGCCATAAAGATGGCACTCTCAGAGTCTGGCATAGAGCGGGTGGTATCTGGTTATATCAGGAGCTACCCAATAGAGGGCTGGATAATGACAAGCTTCGCCTGGTTGAGATTGATCCAAATACAATCGCAGTTTACAGCAAAGGGCATATCGGGATATGGAACGAAACTAATGGTCAGTGGTCATATACTCACCTGGCGAACTTGTCTGGGATTCATAAAATTGTATTACTCCAGAACGGCTGGTTATTGAGTCAACCAGAGCATTTTTTCCCTAAATATAAAGGCATAGTTCTCTGGGGCAAAAGAGGTGGTAAGTGGACTCAGGTAACACTGTCCCCCCACTCTTATATCAGAGGAGTTTTTCTTCATGAGGGTAGCCAACTGATATCCAAGACAACGGATGTAATACAAATATGGAGTTTTATTGATGGAAGCTGGGAGTCTGTCTCTTTTCCTGGGAAGTATGAGTATACATACATTCACTCACTGTCAGATGGCCGCTTTCTCAGTGCTGGCAGTGATGCAACACAGATAAAGTTATGGCACAAAGAGGCTGGTATATGGACAACCACTTTGCTGAAGCGGCCAGCATTTTTACAGGATACTCTTGCCTCAATAAATACTTATGTCAAATCTTATACATTATTAAATGACGGTCGGTTACTCGGTTCATTTCGACATGCTTATACAAATGTCAGCCCTGATGAGCCCAGACTCCAGAGATTAGAAGCAAAAAAGGGAACACGATACAATACACGGGCCTTGCACTTCTGGAACCTGTTTCCGCGCAAAGCGTCGTCAAAGTCCAGGAGTGTTTTTTATGAGCGTGTTGAGTCACAAGAACATGTGAAGTATTTAGTGCACTCCAGAAGGTCCTAGTTGTTGTTAAGTATCCAGGCCATTGCTTTCGCATAATGATGGCGAGTGGATATTTTGTCTCTTCGAGGAGCAATGCCGGGAGCGTAGCCCAGCAGGCAATTTTAAGCATGCTTTCTCAGGATTGAACTAGAATGTTTCGTGGTTTGTCAGTGGGGTGCATCTCTCTCGGGCAAGCCCTTCGAGGCAAGGCGGGGAATCTTAAACTCAGTGCCATTGTACCTTACTTCCCTCGGGCGATAGCGGTTCGAGGAGTGAATAATGTTAAGGGCTTATGAGAAGCAGTGGTGGATCTGCACCACTTTTTTCTTCTTAATGCTGGAGCCGATCCAACATTAGGGATGTTGCACCTCTGGGGTAGGGTAAATATGAAGCCAATGAGAGAACATCATTTAACAAGATAATAAGGTCTCTGCAATCAGCTCAGACAATCTGGCAAGCTAACCATAGACACAGCAAATATTAAAAGACACACGACCCTAAAAGTACCCAAGCCACTGCTTTAACTCCACAAGGAATGTCACCGGGAACGTAGCCTGCTACGTGACCAGGGCTGTGACCTGGCAAGAGCGGAGAAAGGCGCCGTCAGCATATGCGAAAGAATATCGAACTTTTATGGATCGCCCCTGTCAAATCATTAAACTTCAATGAAACTTTCTGGGAGATATACGATGAAGAAAATTATTTTAATTTTACCTTTGGCAATTTTTATTACGGCTCTTCATGGATGTGCTACCAAAAACTATGGTCGCCAAGGGGTTTTGACACAGTATGAAAGTGACACAATGTCATGCCGGGAAATTGATCTTGAGATTGCTAAAGTTCGCGGTTTTATGGACCATATCAACGATGAGAGCGCCTTCAGTGGTCGTGATGTGCTTGCTATTCTTGGGGATTTCGGGATAGGTAACAGTCTTGAAAGAAAAGCAGCCATTGAAAGTGCCCAGCAAAGAATGCAGGCACTCCATACTCTGAAATCCAGAAAAAGCTGTAATCAGAAGTAACTTTTAGTTGATTGGCCACCACCACCCTCTTCGCCTGCCAGGTGCTGGCTCTCAAATAACTTGATATATTCCCTGTTGATTGCCATACCTACCATCACCTTGGTAGTGACGGTTCGTGGGTTTAACTATGTTAAGAATTCATCAGAGGCAACAGTGGATCTACACCAGTTTTTTCCTCTTTACTCTCGGGTTTTGTACAAACACCCTGGGCGCGGGTGAATGCCCAATAAGTCTGGAAAGAGAATGCAGTGGTGAGCACGATTTTCTGGCGGCCTGCCGTGAAGGTAACGTGGCTGCCGTGAATTACTTTTTGAGCCTTGAAGGATTTGACATTAACGAACAGTTTATCAGTGGCGCAACGGGTAAACCCATTCATGGCCTTTTTCTTGCGGCACAGAATGGGCATGCTGAAGTGGTACGAGTTCTGGTCAATGATTTTAATATAGACATTGATAAAACATGGCAACATAATGCCACTTCTTTATTTCAAGCAGCTCAGGAGGGTCATCCTGAGGTGGTTAAATGTTTGCTTGATGCCGGTGCTGACCCACTTCAGAAATTGAGGCGTTGTAGCCTTATCAAAAAAAGCCCACTGATGGCTGCAAAACAGGGCAGGCCTTTTTTAAGGATATGCAATCCTGAAAAGTGGGACAGGTATTCAACAATCATTGCTATGCTCGAGAAAGCAATCCGTCGCCCCAGTGCCGATGATTTAGCAACAACCGACCCTAACGACGACAGTTCCTGGTTGGAAAAACACCCCTTCCTCAAACTGATGAAAAGCTCCAAATAATACCAGTCTCATCCGTCCCCCTTCATCTTTCAGGCGCTGGGACTCGAATAATTTGATGCATCCCTTATTAATGACTATTCGTGGGTTGAGTTATGTTAAGAATTCATGAGAAACAACGGTGGATCTACGCCAGTTTTTTCCTCTTTGTTTTCACATTTTGTAGAAACACACTGGGCGCGGGCGAATGCCCAATAAACCTGAAAAGATTATATGGTAATGAGCATGATTTTCTGGCGGCCTGCCGTGAAGGTAATCTGGATGCCGTGCAGTATTTTTTGAACCTTGAAGGATTTGACATTAGCAAGCAGTTTATCAGTGGAGTATCTGGCTATCCGGTTCATGGCCTATATCTTGCTGTTAAAGATGGTCATACTGAGTTAGTTCATATGTTAGCGGAAGCAAGGTCAGTGCTTGATCAACCAGCAAGCGACGGTGACACACCTTTGTATCGAGCAGTTCAAGATGGTCGTACCGATCTCGTTCAGATTTTAGTGGACGCAGGGGCAAAGCTTGATCAACCAATTAGAGAAGGTGACACACCTTTATGCCGAGCGGCTCAAGAGGGTTATGCCGATATCGTTCAGATTTTAGTGGGCGCAGGGGCGAAGCCGAATCAACGAGCAAAGGACAGTGCTACACCATTGTTTCTGGCAGCTCAAAATACCCATGATGAGGTGGTTAAAATTTTGCTGGGAGGTGGCGCTGATCCATCTTTAAAATGGCATTTTGATGGTCTTTTCGCCAAAAGCCCGCTGACTGCAGCAAAATGCAGCAAGCCTCTTCTCAGATTCAAGAACCCTGCTAAGTATGAACGGTGTACAGCAATCATTCATGCGCTCAAACAGGCATCCCGCAAACTCCAGGCTTACCAACCGGTAGCAACTCATTCCCCTACTGAAGAAACACCTTTGTTAAACTCGCTTTCTACTCTTAGCCTGCCAAACGACTCAAAATAGTAACCTTAACGGCCAAGGGCGACAGTCAGGAGATGTATGGCCACAACATTTCCAATCGTCTGGCTGCCGCCCTCCCCTTCGGCTCTTGTATTCGACCAGATTCAGATCGCCATTCTGATCGCGCACAAGAAAATCGGGTTTCGCTTTAATCCTGTACGCCTTTGACCGGTAATAGACTGACACAAACATCCGTCCGGCTGGGCTGACCAGAAGACATTGGCTTATCACCCGGCGCGTCTATACTGCACTGCCTCGATGTTGTGCAGCTGCCACTATAAGGTGAGTTATGAAAAGCACATCTGATCTTCTTGCCTCCCCGCTGCTGACCCTGACTCTGTTGTCGTCCGGG
>NZ_SMME01000545.1 GCF_009711465.1 Parendozoicomonas verongulae
TCATGATGAGAGGATGAAAATCATCATGAACACTACATTCATCAAAACCCTGCAGGATGTTCAGATACTGCTCACTCAGTCGTCTTGCCTGGAACCGGGCTGGGAATCAAAGGAAGAATGCTACCGCTGGGTTGAACAAACCCTCAGCCATTTCAAATACCGCTCTCTGAGCAAGACGGATAAAGGCCTTATCCGTCGTTATCTGGTCACAGCTACCGGCTACTCAAGAGCACAGGTGGCCCGGCTGATTCATCAGTACATCAGTCTGGGAGGCGTGAAGCGCAAGCCACGCGGAACTCATGGTTTCCAAACCAAATACACCAAGGCCGATATCAGGCTGCTGGCCTACACCGACAGGCTGCATAACGACCTGAACGGTGCCGCTATCAAGAAGCTGTGTGAGCGGGCTTTCCAACAGGGTGACAGACGTTATGAACGTCTGGCAGGCATCTCCGTCTCGCATCTATACAACCTCAGACAGTCCCGTACCTATGAGTGCGTGAGAGGGGTCAAAGACAGCACACGCCCCGTTCAGAGGGACATTGGCGTGAGACGTCGTCCGAACCCACAGGGGCATCCGGGATTCATTCGTATTGATACCGTCCATCAGGGTGACAGAGACGGTGTGAAAGGCCTCTATCACATTAATGCTGTCGATGAGGTCACACAGTACGAAGTTGTCTGCACAGTCGAGAAAATTAGCGAGCGTTACCTTGTTCCTGTTTTGGAGGAATCGCTGGCAGGTTTCCCGTTTAAAATCGAGGAGATTCATTCCGATAATGGCTCGGAGTATATCAATCATCGGGTTGCCGAGTTGTTGAACAAGATGAATATCGCACTGTCGAAGTCCCGCTCTCGACACAGCAATGATAACGCTCTTGTGGAAAGCAAGAATGGCTCTGTGATCAGGAAGCTGCTGGGGCATGCTCATATTTCGCAATGCCATGCGGAGGCGTTCAATCGGCTGGATAGAGAATACCTGACACCCTATCTGAATTACCATCGCCCCTGTTTTTACCCAGAAATCCAAATGGACAAGAAGGGCAAGGAGAAGAAAGTTTATCGGTATGAGAACATGATGACACCCCATGAAAAGTTCCTGTCACTGGAGCAGCCAGATCAGTACCTGAGAGACGGTGTAACCCTTAAGCAGCTGAAGGAAAAAGCTGAGGCGATGACCGATAATGAAGCGGCTGAGAAACTTCAGCAGACTAAGGAAATGTTATTCAGAACTGTTTTTGAACGGCGAGCCGGAATGTAGGTATTAACACCTACCTTCAGGCTCATTTCTGGATTGGAGAATACT
>NZ_SMME01000541.1 GCF_009711465.1 Parendozoicomonas verongulae
CCCCCAGGATGCCCATCCCCAAAAGCTTCTCAACCCCCGGCCTTCTGGCCTGGGTGGTTATCAGCAAATACTGTGACGCTCTGCCCCTGTACCGGCAGGAGTTTATCCTCAACCGCATGGGTGTGGAGATCCGTCGTACGACCATGGCCGAATGGATGATCCGCGTTTCTCAGCTGCTGAAGCCACTTTATAAAGCCCTGCAGCAGCACCTGATCAAACAACCCGCTTTGCAGGCGGATGAAACACCGGTGCAGGTACTGAACGAACCCGACCGGGATGCCCAGAACAAGTCGTATATGTGGCTGTATCGCACAACCGGGCAGTTGGGTTCACCGGTGGTGTTGTATGACTATCAGCCCGGGCGTGGGCATGAATATCCGCTGGCGTTTCTGGAAGGCTTTACCGGAGACCTGCAGTGTGACGGCATGAAAGGCTATGAAGCGCTGAGGAACAAATAGCCCGGCATCGAGCTGGTCGCGTGTATGGCTCACATACGCCGGAAGTTCATGGAAGCTCTGAAGGCCATTCCGACAAAGAAAGGCCCGGCGCCACAAACACCCAGTAAACCGGCCCAGGCTCTCGCGCTTATAAGGACGCTGTACGCCATAGAAAAGCGGATCAAGGATAAAACGACAGAAGAGCGCTTCCAGATCCGGCAAGAAGAAAGTCGCCCGGTGATGGACAAACTGAAAATCTGGCTGGATCGGCAACAATCACGGGTGCCGCCAAAAAGCTTATTGGGTAAAGCTATAACCTACGCCCAGAACCAGTGGAAAAACATGAGCCGCTATCTGGAAAGTGGTCTTGTGGATATCGATAACAATGCGGCAGAGCGCGCTATCAAACCCTTCGTTATCGGGCGGAAGAACTGGCTCTTCAGTCAGTCGGTGAACGGTGCACGGGCCAGTGCGATACTCTACAGTCTGGTAGAAACTGCGAAAGCCAATGGTCTGGAGCCTTATGCCTGGTTCCGGTACGTACTGACGCAACTCCCCCAGCTAGAAAAAGAGGCTGATGTGAGCCACCTGCTGCCAATCAATCTCACTGCTGAGGACTTGAAAATACCTGCGTCATACTGATAAGGGAAGATGGGGTTCCCCGTCCGCTTACATAAATACTTGCAGAAATAACTGCCGCAATGGCAGTAGGCAGCAAAGCTTTTTGGAATCTCATTTGAAAACCTTGTGTGAGAGGTATTTGTTTTACTTGTGCCACACGGATACTAATAAGAGAAAAAAACCTTTCGATAGGTACAAACAACACCCTACACTTCCATCAAATGAAGC
>NZ_SMME01000300.1 GCF_009711465.1 Parendozoicomonas verongulae
ATCACGACCACTTGATGTGATCTCTACAGGAAAAATTGCTCTACAAACTAAAGACGGCGCACATATCCATCCTCATAAAACAACATCCTGCGTCATTGACAGGACAACCAGACACCATCTCGTGTATTGCCGGGGGGAAAAGCAAAAAACCGGATTAACTCTCACAGCCTCAATACCTGCACAGCATCTGGCCGTTGAAACAGGTGCCACACATGGATCAGGGATAAGGCAAATATGTGTCATGTATCTTCAGGTGAGGAAACTTCCCCTCACATCCACTGCTCTCCCCTTCCTTCGCGAGAGCTGCTTCCTTCCAGGCTTACGCATTTAAATGCCGGGGTACGTGAGTATTACAGAAAGCTTCAGGTTCAAACTGACGATGACAGGCCTGCAGATTTCTATGGTATGTACACGCTAAAAGTTCACACAGGGGGCAAACCCTTTGTCTGTGACCTTGACGGGTGTACCAAGGCTTTCACTTCATTCGGTAATCTCACCACCCACAAACGCATCCA
>NZ_SMME01000636.1 GCF_009711465.1 Parendozoicomonas verongulae
GGCGCTTATCCAGAGTGGTGCAAACAAAAGCGCGCGAGATGAATTTGGTAGAACACCACTCCATACAGCAGCCAAGTATGGTAATCCTGAGATTGGATTAGCACTTATCCGGGTCGGAAAGTACATTGATATAGATATTCGGGATAATAGTGGTAATACACCGCTTCATACAGCTGCCGGATATGGAAGTGTTGAAATCGTTTTGGCTTTGATAAAGCATCAAGCACACTTGGATGCTAAAAATAATTTTGGAGAGACACCGCTTCATGAAGCCGCTGAAAATGGGAACAAGGATAGCGCCTTAGTACTCATTTGCTATGGAGCGAATAAAGAAGCAAGAGATATGGCGAATAAAACGCCGCTGCATACTGCTGCCAGAAATGGAAAAACCAGCACAGTTCTTAAACTTGTTGAGCATCGGGCTGACAAAGACGCGACAGACTCGATGGGAAATACACCTCTACATTTAGCAGCAACCGAAGGACATACTGAAACTGTTTTGGCACTCACTGGAGCGGGGGCAAACCATCAATTAAAAAACCGGCAAGATGAAACACCTTTTCATCGGGCGGTAAAAGAGGGGAAGAAGGAGTCAGCCTTAGCCTTATGTCAAACAGGAGCACAAACTGAAATTCCTGACTCAGCCTTATCTGGCAGAGTCGATCAATGGCTTCGTGAAGAAGTAATTATATCATCTGCAGTAGTTCAGCCAGAATCAAGTTCGGAAATATTAAGGCGTATAGAAACAGGGCAAATGGATTTATTTACTGCTGCTCAGGAAGGCTCAGTAGAAGCGACAAGAATACTGATTGGACGAGGTGCAACAGTAGATAAAACTTTCCGTGGTCAAACTCCGCTGTTTATGGCCTCTGCCAAAGGACATACACAAGTCGCCAGAGTGCTCATTGAAAATGAAGCGCAAGTTGATAGCGAATCTAACGGCCAAACACCATTGCTTGTGGCTGCTCACAGCGGCCATCTCGACACAGTAAAACTACTTATCAGTAAAAAAGCGAAAGTGGATAAACCACGCTCGCGAAATGGAGCAACTCCCCTCCACCATGCAGCGATGAATGGGCACACGAAAATAGTTCAAGAGCTTATTGATCACGGTGCTATAGTCAACACACGTTCCAGAAATGGCCAGACTCCCTTGCATCTTGCGGCAGAACATGGACAGACAGACACGATTAACTTGCTTATTAGTCTGGGGGCTGAAGTAAATGCCACGTTGGACACTCTTGCCGAACAAACTCCGCTGTATTTAGCTCGTGAAAAAGGGCACACTGAAGCCGCCATAGCGCTCCTAAAGCACGGTGCAATATAAATGAAAGCTAAACTAACACGACAGTTGTCCAGCCATTCCCCATAATAGCCTTGAGAAAATACAGACCACCTACCCATTTCTAAAGCACAAACCAACACGACTACCAGGCTTTGTTAAAGACAGGGCAAGCCAGTAACATCAGGCAGGCCATATTACTGGCAAGGTGTTCTTTACCGTGACCATCAACCGCCTCAAACAGTGTGGCATGTCTGGCATCAGTGGCAGCACGACCTTCATACCAGACTTGACAAGGCAAACGCCCAATAGCTGATAATAGTACTGTGTCTTTGGGCTATCAGGGTTCTTTATGCAGCACTCGCTCCAGTGTTTTTTCCCGGAAGAATAGTGTCCTGTTCCATCACAAGGGGCTAGGTAGCCCTCTTGCTCTGCAAGACTTGGTATGTCAATTTAGAATTAATTCTTAGGGAATTGCTGACAGATTATTGAATCACACAACTATCCTGATTACCTTCTCCTGACATTGCTCCATATTGATTGATTAACCTTTGCCTGATTGAACTATCGTAGTGTGATTTGGAGACAGAATCTAGAACAGTTTCTCTACGACGGTCTTTGGCATTTGGGTTTAATCCATAATGATCAATCAGTAACCACATCACTTCACCCTTATTATAATGAGCCACATGTGCAGCTGCATGTAAAGCTGTATTACCGTCGCTCTTTGCGTGTGGGTTTACCCCATAGGTATCAATTAATAACCTAACCAAATCTACACAAGCCCTTCTACTGCAACCAGCAGCCCTATATAAGACCGTTTCCCTACTCCTACTGGATTTTTTATGTGGATCAGCCTTATAGCGATCAATCAACAACTTCACCACATCGGTAAAACCAGCTCTAGCCGCGCAATGTAAAGCCGAATATCCATAATTGTTATCTGTTGCATAGGGGCTCAACTTGTAGTCATCAATTAGCATCATGACAAGGTTGTAGTGGTTGTAGTAGTCATTATCTCGCATTTTAAAGAACCGCGGACCCGAAGCAGCCCAGTGCAAAACAGAATAACCATAATCTCCCTTCTCATGAGGATTAAGATGATATTTATCAATTAAGAGCTTGACGATTTCTGTGTAACCATTTTCTGCTGCAATATGTAAGAGTGGCTGTTTTCCAAATGTTACATGTGGATTAACTCCATAGCGCTCAAT
>NZ_SMME01000410.1 GCF_009711465.1 Parendozoicomonas verongulae
CCCCTGTGATGACAAGGATATCGAGTTAACGCTGGGCAGACATCTTCAGCTCATTGGAGGCACGGACAATCTGCAAGCGGCTCTGGGCATCTATACCCGGCTGCGCACCCGGGCGGCAGTGGGTAAGACAAATACCCCCTGCGATGACAAGGATATCGAACTGGCTCTGGGCAGAGTACTTCAGGCCATGGGGGGCAAGGGCAATCTGAGAGCAGCCCTGGACATCTTTATCCGACTACGCACCCGGGCAGCAGGGGGTAAGGCGAACACCCCCTGTGATGACAAGGATAGATCGAATTGGCTTTGGGCAGGCACCTCGAGCTTATGGGGGGAGCGGACAACCTGAAAACAGCCCTTGACATCTATACCCGGCTGCGTACCCGGGCGGCAGGGGGTAAGGTGAACACCCCCTGTGATGATAAGGAGATCGAACTGGCTCTGGGCAGATACCTCCAGATCATAGGAGACATGGACAGCCTGAAAGCAGCCCGGGACATCTATACCCTGCTGCGTAGCCGGGCGGCAGGGGGACAGGTGAACACTCCCTGTGGGGACAAAGATATTGAATTGGGCCTCGCATCTATTTTTATTGATATGGGAGAGTGGGAGCAGTTTGATGGGATGCAACTCAACAAACAGTTGTTTTCAGGGTTCGAAACCTGGTTATGTTCTAGCATCCGTTACTTCAGGGAATTAACGGAAGCTGTGGACATATTGCCCGCACATACGACTCTGTTAGGGAAAGCGCTGCATTGGGCTGCTCTTGCT
>NZ_SMME01000352.1 GCF_009711465.1 Parendozoicomonas verongulae
TCGAAATCAATGGACAGCGTTTCCCCATCCGGATTTTATAGGTGCGCAAACTGCGATACCTATATTTACTGGCCCTGCATGTGTCCGCGCTCTGGCAGGTGGTAGTCCCAGCCTGGTCTTGCGCAGACTTGCAGCAGGGGTGTAGCACTACTGAAGGCGACTCCTTTCATCTTTGTAATCGGCTAAAAATTTAGCCGATTGCCCCACACCTAAAACCTTTTCTTGAAGCTCGTAGCTGTACGACATAGCCCGACGAAAATTTTCGTTCGGCTCCTCCGAGAACTTTTGGAATCTTTGCCTGAAGCCCGTAGCTGTAGCTGTAGCTCACTGCCATCAAGCAGGGTTGATGTTTGTTTTGTGAGTTGAGATAGGACGAGTAAAATTTTACTCGCCCTCCATCCAAAACTTTTGGTGCTTTTTTTAGAAAGTTTGCATGAGTTTGTCCGCACATTTCGGCTAATGCCATACTGGTCATCACATTTTGACCATGGTGGCTGACTATCTGCAATTCAAAGCATGATTTCTCGCCAATCCCAGTGTTTTCAATGCTTTCAGCTATATCTTCAGCCTTGTTTTCAGGCAATACACACATGAGGGGGGAACATTTCGTGCCCCCC
>NZ_SMME01000259.1 GCF_009711465.1 Parendozoicomonas verongulae
GACATCATCAAGAGCAGCGTTTTTCGCGAGGGACTGACAATGATCAGCCAGACGATTAAGCATCGTGAAACTGCTTTGACGAAACTCTATGTTGAGTCCCCAGCCACTGGCCAGAGCATCGGTCAATATTTTCCTGTTCACCGTTGAACGCATGGGCAGCTGCCCGCACCTTTGCACCAGAACAGGGTCAGGTTGCAGCTGTATTGTCAGGCTCTTTCTCATAACCTCGGGAGCATGGCACACCAGTAATGCACACAGCACATCCGTCACGCCAGGTTTTGCACCCCATTGGTTCGGGCTCGTGAAATCCAGCTTCAACGCTTTAAACACACCTGGCCCACAGGCCCGGGCCAAGTGCCAGAAGTTTGTTCGAACATATGCCCGGTCTATGTTTTTCAGGGAACGCAGACATTGCGCCAGCTGATCCGGGTC
>NZ_SMME01000081.1 GCF_009711465.1 Parendozoicomonas verongulae
ATATCCTTGTCCTCACAGGGGGTGTTCGTCCTCCCCCCAGCCGCACGGATGCGCAGCCGGGTAAAGATGCCCAGGGCAGCTCTCAGATTACCCGTGCCCCCCATAGCCTGAAGTAACCTGCCCAGAGCCAGTTCGATATCCTTGTCATTACAAGGGGTGTTCACCCGCCCCCCAGCCGCACGGATGCGCAACTGTGTAAAGATCTCCCAGGCCGCTCTCAGGTTGTCCGTGCCCCCCATAATCT
>NZ_SMME01000556.1:0-1145 GCF_009711465.1 Parendozoicomonas verongulae
CGGCTCCGGGCCCTTCTTTCCATACCCACCTTTGAACAAGTTCCCGCTCATCCGTTGAGGGGCCCAGTGAGGCCACAAAAACAGGCCCTGACTGTCTGGCCACTTCGGCAGCACTGTAGCTTTTTCCTGTCGCAGTATCTCCCTGGATAAAGATAACCGGAGAGTTAGCCAGCCTTTCTTTTAAGCGTTTAAGGCGCCGCTGTTCCTTGTTGGACTGGTTGATTCTGCTGCGTAAGAGATCATCCACCAGGGTCTCAAAGGGGGCGTCTTGCACGCCATGCCAGACAAGCACCTTTTTCAGTTGAGCTATGACATGTACGGAGTCTATCGAGAGAGGCTGGCAGTAGTCAGCCAGATGATTCAATATCTTGAAGCCACTTTGACGAAACTCTATGTTGAGCCCCCAACCACTGGCCAGAGCATCGGTCAGTATTTTCCTGTTCACCGTTGAACGTATGGGCAGATGTCTGCACTTTTGCACAAGATCAGGGTCAGGTTTCAGCTGTATTTTCAGGCCCTTTCTCATCACCTCGGGCCCATGGCACACCAGCAGTGCACACAGGACATCCGTCGCGGCAGGTTTTTCACCCTTCTGGTTTGGGCTCGTGAAATCCAGCTTCAACGTTTTAAAAACACCCGGCCCACAGGCCCGGGCCAGGTGCCAGAAGTTTGTTTGAACATATGCCCGGTCTATCTTTTTCAGGGAGCGCAGACAGTGTGCCAGCTGATCCGGGTCAACCCACTCTTGATTGTCCTGATCCGGGAGCAGCTTTTCACAGGCCACTTTCATAAAATCACGGACGGACGGATGCTGGCGAGTGCAGTGGGTGAGTACGCTGTTGATCGCTTTACGCCAGTGCCTGGGTTCCAGTGTAACGGACCCCTCATGGGACTGGGCCTGCTGCGCGGCGATAATCAGGTTATCTAATCCCCCATGAGCCAGAACGGGTAATGCCCCCGTTGTTTGGGTGATGTCTTTTGGGATATTGCCATAGATCTCATAGATTTTATTCAGCACTGTTTCGGGAATTTGATCGCGCTCTATACCATGTCGTCTGGCTGCTGAACGCCACATATCGACCTCAGGCAACGACTCCGCTGACTGAATAACCTCCTTCCATGGCAGGGAGGTACAGGGTTTCGAT
>NZ_SMME01000556.1:1155-1330 GCF_009711465.1 Parendozoicomonas verongulae
GTTTTTCTCAAGACCAAGAATCACAACGTCTTTTCCCTGCTGAAGAGCCTGTTGGAGTTGTGTGACATTCCGGCCAAAGTGCGGAGTGCGTTCTGATCGGATATGGAGGTCGTCGAACAATTGCCCAAGATGAGTCTGGTCAGTTACCCGGATGACAAGAGGGGACGTTTCCCGT
>NZ_SMME01000163.1 GCF_009711465.1 Parendozoicomonas verongulae
GTGCAAACAACCAGAAAGGGCAACTTAGCCACCATCATCTGTTTTACATCTTACTTGTAAGGCATCATCAGATTTTCTCACATAGATGGTGCTCGGTACTTGGACTGTCCATGCACCTCGTTTATTTGACAATTGACACTCTCCATCCGAGCCGTCACTAAACGAAAAAGCGATTGGGGTCATTGCGTCTTCAGTTAGTGTTGCACATCCAGTTAAGGCAATAAATAATCCTATTATTAAAATTCTTTTCATCGAGCTTCCCTCTTATTGATTTTTAAGTTTCCTAGGGCCTGTTGAGGTTTTACATCGGCAG
>NZ_SMME01000539.1:0-350 GCF_009711465.1 Parendozoicomonas verongulae
GATCTATGGCGATATCCCAAAAGACATCACCCAGACGACGGGAGCATTACCCTCTCTCACCAATGGGGGATTGGATAACCTGATTGTCGCCGCGCTTCAGGCACAGTCCCATGAGGGTTCCGATACACTGGAACCCAGGCACTGGCGCAGAGCGATCAACAGCGTACTTACCCATTGCACCCGCCAGCATCCGTCCGTCCGTGATTTTATGAAAGTGGCCTGTGAAAAGCTGCTCCCGGATCAGGACAATCAAGAGTGGGTTGACCCGGATCAGCTGGCGCAATATCTGCGTTCCCTGAAAAAGATAGACCGGGAATATATTCGAACAAACTTCTGGCACCTGGCCCGGG
>NZ_SMME01000539.1:688-794 GCF_009711465.1 Parendozoicomonas verongulae
GGCGATGAGAAAGAGCCTGGCAATACAGCTGAAACCTGACCCTGCACTGGTACAGCAGTGCAAACATTTGCCCGTGCGTTCAACGGTGAACAGGAAAATACTGACC
>NZ_SMME01000539.1:1139-1271 GCF_009711465.1 Parendozoicomonas verongulae
GGCAAGACGCCCCCTTTGAGACCCTGGCGGATGATCTCTTACACAGCAGAATTAACCAGGCTAGCAAGGAGCAGCGCCGTCTTAGGCGGTTGAAGGAAAGGTTGGCTAACTCTCCGGTTATTTTTATCCAGG
>NZ_SMME01000275.1 GCF_009711465.1 Parendozoicomonas verongulae
CTGCGATGTAGGAGTTGATCTCCTCGGTCGCATCATCCAGTGCCTGTTGACCCACAGTGGTATCCACAGAGCCAGTGTCGGCCCGGTCGGTCAGGGAGATGATCTCGTCCTCTCCGAACCGGGCCGAAAGGCCAGCAAGATCGCAATAGCTCACTTACCGGCCTCCTTCTGGGGGGCAGGCTTGGCTTTGGTGGCCTTGGGCTTGGCCTGTGTGGCCTTCTTCGGAGCAGCCTCGGGCTTTGGGGCTTCCTTCGCAGCGTCCGCCGCTGGGGCCTCCACCGCGCCAAAGTCCAGCAACTCCTCAGCCTCACTCTCGTCCAGCTCAATCGGGCTGGCAGCCTTATACAGGCTGCCGTTGTGCCGGACGGGATGACAGGTCATGTAAGTTTTTTTAGCCATCAGTCAGCTGTCCCTTATGCGGAGGTTACGTTTTCGAGGAAGTAAGCCACGTCATCGCA
>NZ_SMME01000075.1 GCF_009711465.1 Parendozoicomonas verongulae
TATGCAGAGACTGGTGACAATAACGTTCAGCCTGAAAACCATTCCCATCTTTCCCGTAAGAAGATTAAGTTACACCACGCAGTCCGTGCACTATCAAAGTATGGTTGTGAAAGGGAGAGACTGGATCACTCACCTGTCCTGTTGTGCTGAGTACGCTTGTGTTTGGTGAGATTACCGGGTTGGTTGAAAGATTGGTTGCACCCGTCAAAGTTACAGACAAAAGGCTTGTCCCCTGTGTG
>NZ_SMME01000012.1 GCF_009711465.1 Parendozoicomonas verongulae
AAACCACATCTTGTACCGTAAACAGATCGGCCGAGCACCATCGTGTGCATTGTCGTGGAAAAAAACAAAAAACCCAAGTCACACTCACGGAACCAACGGGTGCACAACATCTGGAAGTTGAACCGGGTGCCACAACATGGGTTAGGGGTCCATCTACTACCTGTCGCATTTCCAGTAACAATGAAACTCCTGACATCTTATGTACTC
>NZ_SMME01000058.1 GCF_009711465.1 Parendozoicomonas verongulae
CACTGCCTCAACACCTGCACAACATCTGACCGTTGAAACGGATGCCGCAACATGGATCCTGGATCAGGCAAACATGTGTCATGTCTCTCCGGGTGAGAAAGCTCCCCCTCACATCCACTGTTCCCCTCTTCCTTCGGGAGAGCTGCTTCCTTCCTGGTTTCCGCATTTAAATGCCTGGGGACGTGAGCATTACACGGAGCCTCAGGTTCGAACTGACGATGATAGGCCTGC
>NZ_SMME01000176.1 GCF_009711465.1 Parendozoicomonas verongulae
GATATCTTATGTACTCCTCCTTCTTCACCTTCTCTTCTGGGCACTCTATTCCCAGAATTGTCAGGCTTGGAGCAGGAAGATGTATTTCAGAGTGTTCTTTGCGGCAGTGACGGGGAATGTGTACTCGACATAAATCGCACTCTTACTGAAGTGAGTCAGAGTCAGTCTGACAGCGGTCAGAGGCCCACGAACACCGCCGGAATGCACACGCTAAGAGCCCACATAAGGGACAGGCCCTTTGTTTGTGATCAGGATGGGTGCAACAAGTCATTCACCCGATCCAGTCATTTCATCGTCCACAAGCGCACCCACACAGGGGAAAGACCC
>NZ_SMME01000524.1:0-712 GCF_009711465.1 Parendozoicomonas verongulae
AACAGCAGCCCTGTTCCACAACTTTGCAGAGAACAGGGCAGAAATTTTACTACCGGAACTGTTCTCAAACACCCATGCTGTTATCAACGCCTTTCCTGGCAGCATCAGTTACTGGGATACCAAGGTCACAGAGCAGTCAGACTGGGGGTTTTCCGGATTACGGGATATCGGAGATGCAGAGCTCTATGGCACCATTAGCAACATACGCTTATGGGAAGACAGTGGCTGGCAATTTCCAACCGTTGCCCAGCGTGCGGCTTTTGTGAATATTATCTGCTCCAATCTCATGGTCGGTCTATTGCACTATATGCGCTTGCACAGAAAGAGCCTGGACTGGTATTACCTTAACCAGACCTCTTGTCAACGGCTGGCTGACTGGATAGATACCCATTTCACCAGCTTTCTGCAGAGTCTTCTGGGTGATGAAACCCGCTTGGGAGACCTGTTTCCGAATACCCCATGCTATAAAAAGTGGCTCAGCAGTACCGCCAGGGAGATTCTTTACTGGAGTGCCGTTCAGAATCGCCAAGGTCAGGAGTGTTTTGCCAGGCACCTGCGAGATACCGGGCGCCCCTGCCGTGAACTCTACCCTGATCATCCATTCCGTTATCACACTTATCCCGATGATTTTACCGGCAGTCAGGGTCGGGATCATCTGGGCTTAACCAGCCATAAAATGCCACTGTTTTTCCTGATCCGGGGTTTCTACCTG
>NZ_SMME01000524.1:890-1205 GCF_009711465.1 Parendozoicomonas verongulae
ACCCATGGGTAACCAACTATTTAAAATAAGCCTGAAAGGGTACTGACAATGGACATCCGCTCGTCTTCAACTGTTTCACAGCCTCTTACCGCCCCCTCCCCCGGAGCAGTCTCTGCTTATCCGATCACACGTCTTGGGCCCCCAGAAACGACGGGGGGCGAATCGCCGGTGGCTATGGACACAACTCCCCTCGCCAGTTATTCCATCTCTGTTGCCCCCCCCAGCAGCACTTATTGCTCATAACCAGTACTCTACCGCGGCACTGAAAAGCCTGTATCAGACCTTTGAAGTCAGTGACCCGCTCCAGGCATTGCG
>NZ_SMME01000035.1 GCF_009711465.1 Parendozoicomonas verongulae
CTGTGATCAGGACGGGTGCAACCGGTCTTTCAATCGTCCCAGTCGTCTCACCAAACACAAACTCGCCAAACATAAGCCCACCGTACCCTGACAGTGCACAGACTGCATGGTGTAACAATATGGTCATTGATATCTACTGTGTCACTGGAAGGAGAAAATTCAGCGCCATAAACACCAATATCATAAGAGGCTGCCAGCTACGTTGCTATCTTCT
>NZ_SMME01000166.1 GCF_009711465.1 Parendozoicomonas verongulae
TGGCGCGACTGACGGCCCTATGCCTCAGACTCGTGAGCACATCCTGCTGTCTCGTCAGGTTGGTGTGCCTAAGATTGTTGTCTTCCTGAACAAAGCAGACCTGCTGGCTGAAGATTGCGGCGGCGTTGGCTCTGAAGAATACGCAGAGATGCTGGAACTGGTTGAAATGGAGCTGCGTGAGCTGCTGGACACTTACGAGTTCCCAGGCGACGACACTCCAATCATCGCTGGTTCCGCTCTGATGGCTCTGAACGGCGAAGACGAAAATGAACTGGGTACTTCCGCTGTTAAGAAGCTGGTTGAAACTCTGGATAGC
>NZ_SMME01000605.1:0-1394 GCF_009711465.1 Parendozoicomonas verongulae
TTGATTCACATCCACCCCTTCGGTGTTCACTAACATCTTAACCACTTCGGCATGGCCTTCTTGAGCCGCCAGATAAAGGCCGTGAACAGGGCGACCGCTTACTCCACTTTCAAAGTTCTCATTTACATCAAAGCCCTCCTGATCCAAAAAGATCTGAACCGCCTCCACATTACCTTCACGACAAGCTGCCAGAAAATCGTGCTCCTTATATTTCCTCACCAGGGTCTGGCTCCGCTCTATTGTACATTGATACATCGCTTGTGAGTGTTCACAAAGCCCCAGAATTAAGAGGAAAAAACTGGTGCAGGCCCACAGTGTTTTCTCACCGGTCCTTAACATTTTCCACTCTCCAAAACCATCAAGGAAGGAAAGGGTAGTAGGTATGGCGATCAACAATGAAGATATCAAACTGTTCAAATCCCAGCGTCTGGTTCTGAGAATCATCCGCAGAACCTGCAATACTGTCGGGCAAATGTTTCTCTCAAGTCCGGACTATGAGCTGGAAGGTTGGTGGACGACACTGGCAGGCGGCCCGTCTGGTGAAAACCGGACGACAATATATTCTGCGCTTCGGTCGACATAGCCCAGGTTTTCGGGCCTGGCGGCGTTTGTTATCTGAATATGCACTGTGTTGATGGCCTTCTTCAGACATCATTAACCACTTCCGGGAATAAAATCACTGGAGCCTGACTGGTCATGGTGTTGTATTGCCTAAAGCTCAAAAAAGACGGCCAGATGAAGGATAGAGTGACTCGATAAGTGATTCTTTTGAAGAATTCATGAAAAACAAATGCTGAAATCCTGATTCTGAAAATCTGTCGAGATTGTTATGAGCCAAAGGGACGGTGGAAATCAGGAAGTCACGGATTCAGGATATTATTTCTTTGTGATCCGTTTCTCCTTGCACAGGGTATCTCGGCTGTTCTGCTTTCCCTTGCATAGGGTGTCGTTGCAGCTCCGGCGGTGAGACTTAAGCAGGTTGGCTGAATCGAAGATCATGCCGCAGGGGCAGGTGGTGTTCCTTTTCCCCCTGCACCGGGTATCGCGGCTACCCTGGCGGTGAGAGTTAAGCTGACTGGCCGTATCGAAGGTGACGCCACAGGGACATGTCGTGTTCCGCTTTCCCTTGCATTGGGCGTCGCGGCTGCCCCGTCGGTGAGCGTTAAGCAGGTTGACCGAAGCGAAGATCGTGCCGCAGGGGCAGGTGGTGTTCCTTTTCCCCCTGCACTGGGCATCGCGGCTGCCCTGGCAGTGAGAGTTAAGCAGGCTGACCGAGGCGAAAGTGGCGCCGCAGGGGCAGGTAGTGTTCTGCCTTCCCTTGCACCGGGCACCTCTGCTGCTCTGACGGTGATTTTTAAGCTGCCTAGCCGAATCAAAGGTGGTGCCGCAGGGGC
>NZ_SMME01000605.1:1530-1745 GCF_009711465.1 Parendozoicomonas verongulae
TGCGTTGATATCAGAGTTAAAAGGTAGTGGAAATCCATCAACGAATTCACCCGTTATTATCACGTCACTTTCTGCTGACGGGGAATGAACTTTGCTGGGAGTTGCGGAGCAGGTAGAGCTCTCTGCTATCAACCCAAGGGCTTCCCTGCCCTGGTGTGGCAACCTGATTCCGGATGGACTCCCACCCCCTTGGCAGACCAGGCTATTTTCTGGAC
>NZ_SMME01000605.1:1755-1860 GCF_009711465.1 Parendozoicomonas verongulae
CACTGCCCCCTTCTCATTTTGACTCAATATTTCTACTTCCGGTGTAGGGGCATCGTAGTCCAATTCATCCGGGAATGTTGATACAGTTTCATAAACCTCTTCAAT
>NZ_SMME01000013.1 GCF_009711465.1 Parendozoicomonas verongulae
CATAGTGTGAACAACATGGTAACACGCCCGATCAGCACAAGCGCCATCTCTGTCTTTGCCCTCATAACACACCTGTTAGGAAAAAAGAGAACTTTGAGAGCCAAGAATTATCCAACCAGTAACGGAGTAAGTTCGCAGGCATTAATGGAATATATGCCTGCTAAGTACCCGGGCCACTGCTTTCGCATAATGATGGCGAGTGGATTT
>NZ_SMME01000230.1 GCF_009711465.1 Parendozoicomonas verongulae
CTTTATCTCCATAGAGCCAGCCAATCAGGTTCTCAACCAAGTCAGGTACAGGTTTACGGTCATCGACATGACCGGGTGTCAAACAAAACGAGAGCAGCTCTCCCAGATGGTTGATGACCAAATGAAGCTTGAATCCGAACTTCCAGCCAGTTGATGTTTTACCTCGTTTAGCCATTCCCTGAAACACACGATGGCTATTTATCCGATGGTTATCACAAACAACGATAGGTGTTGAGTCTACAAATGAGAGACCTGTTTGCTCCCCAAGGCACTGGGTTTTGAGGAAAACAGTCAAAGGTATAAGGGCGGTACTCATAAGCTCCACGAATCGATTGTAAGAAACCAGATTTGGAAAGGCCGATCGATAGTGTGGCAAAACATGTTTGAGGTA
>NZ_SMME01000590.1:0-1066 GCF_009711465.1 Parendozoicomonas verongulae
ATCAATCCCGTTTTGCAGCTCCCATCCCAGACTCTGATTACGAAGCACAAAGGGGCGGCAGAACATCAAACGCTTACGGGTCTGGAAAGGTACCAGGGCCACTCCCCGGGGGCAGCACAACTCCTGTGCCGGATAAAGCAGGGCGTATTCGGAGATTGT
This sequence comes from Parendozoicomonas verongulae, assembly GCF_009711465.1. Taxonomy (GTDB): domain Bacteria; phylum Pseudomonadota; class Gammaproteobacteria; order Pseudomonadales; family Endozoicomonadaceae; genus Sansalvadorimonas; species Sansalvadorimonas verongulae. The sequence continues at coordinate 160 of NZ_SMME01000590.1, forward strand.
CTCAAGGGTTGTCTCCCAAAGGGCTGCCGGACCATCGGGACCACCATAACGAACCAGGTGGTTTATCAGGTGCTTTGGCAGCCAGTTCCTGTGAACCTTAGGATCGCCCGTCAAACAAACCCAGGGGGGAGTACCGGGGCGCAGATCTTCTTCTGAAAATCGTACCAGTGGGCCATGCTGATTGAACCAGTCTCGACAGGCTTCCGGTTCAGTTTTCGGAAGACGCCACAGGGAAATACAATGACAGTCCAGATCGGGAGGGAGCGGTCTTTTTCGTTGCCATTCCGGGTGTCTTGACAAAATGCGCTCTGGAATCAAGTGTGTGGCGTCTGGAAACTGCTGTATAAACTCTGCACACAGTTTTTCGGTACGCTTGGCCACAGGCAGCCCTTTCAGCCAGTGGAAAAAACGGCTCCGGTGTGGCATCAGAGCGGGGCAGCGTTCAAGAAAATTCTCGGGGTAGTAGCGACTCGCCCCATATGCATTGTTAGCCGCCGGTGCTTTCAGTAGAAGCCTTTGAAACAGGTCCGGCGTAAGCATGGACTCTGGGATATGGTGTACGCGGGGGATCACTTTGCTGTCCACTGCCAGTTCCACCATATCTATCGTGATGCGCCGGGTGGGAATGTAACCCAGAACCTCCCCATCCTGACTCAGTGCCACCCTGCACAGTCTGCTGTACCCAGGGTCCGGATCATCTTGAAAATAATAAAGCAACCAGGGGATGTCTTTGACAGCCTGCTCTTTCATTGTCTGAGTATGGTGATGGGGGGGCACACTTATGATAGTTTCGGGTTCTATCTGCACCAAAGCTTCAAAATCTATAGGGTGATCAGGGAATAGTTTATGCACCTCGGGAAGAACCTGTTTATTGGTAGCGATGCAGGCATCAAGAAAGGCCGGGGTG
>NZ_SMME01000590.1:1384-1542 GCF_009711465.1 Parendozoicomonas verongulae
AGGTTATGAGCAATAAGTGCTGCTGGGGGGGCAACAGAGATGGAATAACTGGCGAGGGGAGTTGTGTCCATAGCCACCGGCGATTCGCCCCCCGTCGTTTCTGGTTGCTCAAGACGTGTGACCGGATAAGCAGAGACGGCTTCGGGGGAGGGGGCGAT
>NZ_SMME01000590.1:1552-1740 GCF_009711465.1 Parendozoicomonas verongulae
TCCGTTCCGGTGACAGATGTTTGAGATAATTCGGCGCCTCCTTTATGAGCAGTAGCCCCAGATCGTGATCAAAGAGGATATCCTTAAGCTCTTTGGGCAGGGAGGCAATCAAATTGCCCAGCGAATAGTCAGGCAAGAGTGTTGTCAGACTGTCGCGTATCGACTCGGGAGAGGCTGTTATGCGGATG
>NZ_SMME01000853.1:0-1459 GCF_009711465.1 Parendozoicomonas verongulae
CTATTGCGTGGCAGATTTGCAAGCTTACTCCGTCTTATCACTACAGATGCCTCTGATGATTGGTGGGGCTGGCAGCGGGGTTTCATTTGCGGAGCTTGCAAGCTTGTTGCGTAAGTAATTGCTCTTAGAGGATCGCAGTTTGAATGATTCAAATGCACATGTTCCAAGTAAGGAACCCAAGATTGATCGTCGCAGCTTATTAAAACTAGGGGCTGCCGGAGCAGCAACAGCTCTGGTCGCAGGGGCTCCTGCTGTTGCTCAAGCGAATAGTGGTAGCAGGGGAGGGGCTGGTGTTGTCACACACGATGACCTCCCTGTAGAAGTTGGCCCGGAATATAAGCGATTTGACCAGTATCACAGTGTTTTCAGCCGTGCTGGTCGTCGTGGTATTCCGAACATGGCTCCATATTACGATAATGATAAGCCTGGTTTTACTATCCCCGACTATGCAATGTCTCTGGCATCAACAACAGTGTTCTATGACTATTTGAACAACGGACTGGATGAGATTCATGATGCGACAGATGCACTGCCTGAGCCCTACAAGTTTCCCAGCAGTGCAATGGCCCATGCCCAAATCAAGCGTACGGCACGCCTCTTTGGTGCCGACCTTGTAGGTATTACCCGAAGGGATGAGCGGTGGGATTACTCCGAGGTTTTACACCCTAAAGGCAGAGTGCGGGGCGAAATGGCGACTCCTCAGGGAGGAGGTGTTATGACCCCGGGTGTAAGGAACAGAACCCTGCCCTGGGAAGAGGCAATGGCAGGCTTTAACCCTAAAACCGTTATTGTTATCGGCCTTGAGATGGAGTACGAAGCGCTGAGAACAGCTCCCAGCCAAATAGCGGATGCCACTGCAAACCACGCCTACTCCGAGCTGACCAGCGTTGTCATGCACCTGTCCAAATTCCTGAACAACCTGGGTTATAAATCCGTTCCATCCGTTAATCGGCTTGGGCTCAACATACCTTATGGTGTGGCAGCCGGTTTAGGAGAACTGAACCGTATGGGTACGCTGCAGAACTATAAATATGGCACGCGCTTCCGGCTTGCCAGAGTGTACACAGAGCTGGAACTGGATGAATATTTTGATAAACCCGTGACCTTTGGCGTGCAAGACTTCTGTGAAAATTGTCTGCACTGTGCCGACAAATGTCCCTCTAAAGCCATATCCCACGATGATAAACCTACTATGTATACGGCTGAAGATGTAAAAGGCCGCCCCTACATGAACCCCGGGGTCAAAAAGTGGTATCTGGATGGGCAAAAATGTCACGACTACTGGATTGAATCCGGGACAGCCTGTGGTAGCTGTATTGCCACTTGCCCCTATAACAAGCCTGATTTCTGGCACCACAGGTTGATTGATCGTCTCAACACCTTGTTGCCTGGCCCTGCCCATAAATTTATGGCGGAAATGGACCTTCTTCACGGCTACGGAAAAGTCTTTGATGAAAAG
>NZ_SMME01000853.1:1725-48828 GCF_009711465.1 Parendozoicomonas verongulae
GGCTATTTTTACCGGGATTGAAGTTCTCTTTTTCTGGATGGGGGTTGCCACTTTGGCAACTGTTCAGGGGCTCATATGGATACGCTGGAAAAAACAAGCCAGCTGGCCTTCTCTCGCATTGATGACTGCGGGTATGGCAACCATCCTGTTCGCTGTTGCCTGGGCTGTCAGTGCGGTACTGGAAAAAGAGCCCCAGGCTGCGTCAATGAGTATGTTGGTAATTCTACTTCCTGGTCTTATTCTGACAACCCTGGGGGGGCGAATAGCTCTGAAGTAGGCACTTGTCATACCAACCGCGTGTTATGAACATGTCTGGTGTTTAGAGAGTGACAGCGTGGCGTATTTTGACAGTACAGGTAATAGAGTGGGAAATCATTCTTCTGGCTAAGTGCCTGCCAGCGTTCTATCACAACCATCTTCTAACAATAAGTACCCAGACTATGCGAAATCAATGGTCCGGGTACTTATGGTTAGAATTTTGTGTTTGCTGTGGCCAAAGCGTCGGGAGCGTGGCCCGCTACGTGACCAGAGTTGTGATGCAGCAAGGGCGGAAAATAGCAGTAGATATTCTATTACATCTTAAGTTTTATTGATCTGGTACGGGTATTCCGAAGCATAATCCCTTCATAATAATTCAACCAATATAAGTGCCACCCAAGAACGACTACGGCACGGTTAAAACACCCAATAAATTGCCATAGAGTAGTATTGCCATGCGCCCCCGCCTGAAGTACATCATCCCGTTGATGGTGCCTCTCTTGTTATTGCTGTTACCTCTTTCCGCCTTTCCCTTTGAAGGAATGACGGTTATCCAGCAGCGAGTAGTTGCGATTTTCTTTCTGGCAGCCCTGTGCTGGGTGTTTGAGCCGATCCCAATTTATGCAACATCTGTTGTAATTATTGTGTTGGAACTGTTGCTGGTGTCCGATAAGGGGATAGGAGTGCTGCGTCTGGAAGAGGGGCAGAGTCACTTCGGTGAACTGCTTGCTCACCATGAAATTATGGCAACGTTTGCCAGCCCTATTATCATGCTGTTTCTTGGGGGATTCTTCCTTGCCATGGCAGCTACGAAATATCGTCTGGATGTGAATCTGGCCCGTGTTTTACTGGCCCCCTTTGGCCAGGATCCAAAATACGTCATGCTCGGACTGATGCTGATTACTGCAGTGTTTTCCATGTTTATGTCCAATACTGCGACCACGGTTATGATGCTGTCGATTCTGGCCCCGGTGGTTGCTGTTTTGACCCCTGAGGATCCCGCACGGGTCGCTTTTGCGTTGTGCATTCCCGTGGCGGCTAATATTGGTGGTATTGGTACACCCATCGGCACTCCTCCCAATGCTATTGCCCTGAAGTATCTGGCGGAAGACAACATGATTACCTTCGGAGAGTGGATGGTATTTGCGGTGCCCTTTGTCATCGTGATGATGGTGGCTGCATGGCTGCTGATTAACACTCTGTTTCGGGCCAGACAGGATACGATCGACATCAATATTAAAAGCCACTTTCTGAAAACACCGAAGGCGATGGTTGTCTATATTACTTTTGCTGCAACCATTCTCCTGTGGCTGATGGGTTCTTCCCATGGTATGAACTCCTTTACAGTGGCACTGATTCCTGTAGCCATTTTCTCCATCACCGGCATTATCACCCGAGAGGATCTGAAGAAAATCTCCTGGGATGTGCTCTGGCTGGTATCCGGGGGTATCGCTCTGGGGCTGGCGCTGGATAAAACAGGGCTGGCACAGCTGGTGGTGCACAGCATTCCTTTTGGTGAGTTCTCCCCCTATGTGGTACTGACAGGGGCGGCCGCTTTGTGTCTGCTGATGGCGAACTTTATGTCCCATACGGCAACAGCCAACCTGCTGATGCCGATTATGGCCGCACTGGGTTCCTCTATGGCGTCACTTACCCCTCTTGGCGGAGAAGTTACACTGATTCTGGTGGTCACTTTTGCTGCTTCTCTGGGCATGTCCCTTCCAATCAGTACGCCTCCTAATGCACTGGCCCATGCAACCGGTCATATTCAAAGCCAGCAGATGGCAAAGGTGGGCAGCATCCTCGGTGTTGCTGGTACAATCCTGAGCTTTGTGATGGTCTGGGTGTTGAATATCACTGGGTTTCTTGGGTGATCAGGAGAGCAGGTATGGATGAAGAAAAACTCAAACCCCTTATAGATCGCTACTTCAGCACGCCCGAGCGACAGATGCTACTTGAGGCCGGAACGGTTCTGATTGAGCAGGGCGGTAACAATGAGCGGCTGTACTATGTCCGCTCAGGAAAGTTGGCGGGGTTTTATTCGGAAGCAGAGGAATCTGAAGAGGGCAGCGAGTCAACGCAGGTGCTCTCTGCCGGAACCGGGGAGTTTGTGGGAGTACACAGTTTCTTTTCCGGAACCTGGACGGCCTCTTCCACCGTTATTGCTCAGGTTGATTCGCAGCTGGCATGGATTGAACGGGCGGATACCGAAAGCCCTGATGATTACAGCGCCCTGACCGCTCAATTTATGCCGTTGATAGTGAATGAACTGTCTCAACGGCAAATTCGGGCGATGCGGGAATCCCTGGCCAAAGAGAAGGCTTTGCAGCAACTCTATACGGCAGAGCAGATGACAACCCTTGGCCAGCTTGCCGCCGGTATTGCCCATGAGCTGAATAATGCTACCGGTGTTGTGAGCAGCAAGGCGGTGCGGCTGGAAGCTGCCATCTCCAGTTTGATTAACCAGGCGAACCCGGAGCTGGCAACCTTCTTTGAAACCGGTCTTATCCAAGGGCAGGTCCTTACTTCCAGAGAGGTACGGGAACGGGGTAAAACCTTTGAGAAAACGTATAGACTGCCGAAAGATCAGGCCCGTGAACTGGCCCGGGCCATTCCCAGAGAAGGTCACATTGAGACGTGGATGAAACAGCATGATGTCGCTATCCGAGCCTGGCAGTTGGGGCGAGACCTGTATGACCTGAAGCTGGCCTCCCAGCATACCGTAGGGATTGTGAAATCTGTCAAACAACTTGGCCGCACAGAAATTTCCCACGATGAAGTGATCAATATTAACGACACTATTATGCAGGCCAAAGCCCTGCTGAAGAGTGATTTGCGAGGGGTTAGCGTACATTTTGAGCCGGGTACGCTTCCAGCTTTTACAGGCTCTCAAACTGAGCTGATGCAGATGTGGATCAACATCCTGAAAAATGCCTGCGATGCCCTGAAGAGTACCATCGCACCAGAGATCCATATACATACTCGCTACAGCAATGGCTGGTACTACGTGACCATCGGTAACAATGGCCCGGAGATCACGGAAGAGACCCGTCGTAAAATTTTTCAGCCGGACTTCACTACAAAAAAAACAGGGCTGTCTTTCGGGCTGGGTCTGGGGCTTTCCATTGTGAAGCGCATAGCCTCGAACTACAACGGCTCCGTCGCGGTAAAAAGTGACCGCGAAAAAACCATATTTCGCATTCGATTAGCTCCCTGGAACAGCAATGAATAAATTCAATGTAATTTGTGTAGATGACCAGCCAGAAGTGCTCAATGCCGTACAGCAGGATCTAAAACCTCTCAAGCAGTGGCTCAATATTGAGGAGTGTGAGAGTGCTGCGGAAGCCCTGGAGCTTATGGAAGAACTGGATGCCGAAGGGCAGATGGTGGCTGTAGTGATATCAGATCACGTTATGCCCGATAAAACAGGCGTAGAGCTGTTAGCTGAGATTGCCGCCGACCCCCGTTTTGAACACACACGCAGAGTACTGTTGACCGGTCAGGCCACCCATATCGATACCATCAATGCGATCAATCAGGCGGGTATACACCACTACTTTGATAAACCCTGGAACGTCGATAAGCTGGTAGGTTGCGTGCGTTCTCTGGTAACAAGTTATGTGTTTGATGCGGGGATGGACTACAGCGACTATCGGGAGTTTCTGGATGCCCAGATGATGCTACGACGCTTGAGAATATACTAGATACTCCTTTTGCTGGTATAGTTTCGCTGGAAAAGTAGTCAATTTCCTTAGTAGAGCTTCGATAAACAGAAAAAATGGTAATTTTTTTCTATTTTTTTGCGTTGTTGCGAGACTTTCATGAAAATTCGATTACTATACCCATGACCCTTTTGGGGGTCAGTACTTAAAAGTGGCGGCACGTTAAAAGTGTGTTTGATTTATGCAAAGATTTTGTGTTTCGGGTGTAGTAGCTCGTCCGGTTTTTCATAAATAACAGTTTCTCTTTTTCAAGGTGAAAAGAGAGACACTTCTAGCTCAACCGTCTTGCCTGCAAGGCACCATTATTTTTGAAAGAAAAGGATGACGTAATGTCTACTACTACCGGTACTGTAAAGTGGTTCAACGACGAGAAAGGTTTTGGCTTCATCGCTCAGGACAACGGCCCTGACGTGTTTGCTCACTTCCGTCAGATCAAGGGTGATGGCTTCCGTTCCCTGACCGAAGGTCAGCAGGTTCGCTTCACTGTAACTCAGGGCCAGAAAGGTCCTCAGGCTGAAGAAATTGAAGTGATCTGATCCCTTTCGGGAATAGAGCTTCAATCGTTCCGTGTTGCCATGGATCGATCAGGAGGCGGGATTTTTCCCGCCATCCTCCTAAACCTCCGGGCGAACAATCTCCCCGTTCATTTCTCACGCTTTTCCACGCTCATTTCTCCCCCACTATGACCGCCCCCCTATGTTTATAACAAACGATCCGCCAGCCCTGTCACCCGTTCAATAGGGTGATTCACGGCAGATACAAGAATGTCTGGCTTAGAGAACAGCACCAACGATTTCTTGGCGCGTGTAATGCCTGTATACAACAGCTCCCGCGTTAGCACCGGAGACACAGTATCCGGCAGAACCAGAGATACCCGCCGAAACTCTGAACCCTGACTCTTGTGTACCGTCATGGCAAAAACAGTCTCATGCTCAGGTAAGCGGCTGGGTAGCAGGTAGCGTACCTTGCCGTCCGGGGTTGGGAAAGCCACACGAAAACGCCCATCTTCCCGACGAAAGGTGATACCGATATCACCGTTATACAACTCAAGAGCCGGGTCATTACGGGTGATGAGCACGGGGCGCCCGTGATACCAGATACCCTCTTCGGGAATTAGCCCCTTCCTGGCGAGCGTTGAACGAATCGTGTTATTCAGGCCGGCTACTCCCCACTTTCCTTCCCGAAGAGCACAAAGTGTCTGGAACTGATCAAACATGTCCAAAACGTCTTCAGCAGGCTTATCATCCTGCATGGCTTCCAGATAGGGGCGGTATCCATCCACCGCTGTTTGCAGCAGTTGTTTTTGAATATCTTCACTGTAAGCCAACTCCAGATCATCCAGCTTGGCCTGACACACCGCTTCAACCTGAGGAAGGTCACCGTTGTTGACGGCTCTGGCCAGCTGACCAATACCAGAGTTAGCATCAAAACGATAACTTTTGCGAAGCAGGCACAGGCTGTCCCGAATCGCAGGCCCCTGACCGGAGACAAAAGTCATCAGGTTGGCTCCGGTCAGCTGCTGCAAATGTTTTATCTGCTGGTGAGAGTATCCGCTGTTGATGTTGGCGCAGATATCCCCTAACACACTGCCGGCTTCCACAGAAGCCAGCTGATCCCTGTCTCCCAGGAAAATCAGGCGAGCTGTTTCTGGCAGGGCGTCCAGCAAGCGCGCCATGAGCGACGCATCAATCATAGAAGCCTCATCCACCACCAGAACATCCAGGTGCAGAGGATTATCCCGATTATGACGGAACTCGGTACGGCCGGGAATCACGCCCAGCAACCGGTGTAGAGTTGTGGCCTGATCGGTGATGGCATAGCGCACCTCTTTACTGCAGTTGAGCTTCCAGCGGGCAGTACCGATGGATTCAGTCAACCGTGCTGCGGCCTTACCTGTGGGGGCAGTCAGGCGAATGACGGGAGGGCGATCCGGGTTTTCCTCCAGAGCCTGTTCCACAAGCAGGGCCAGTAAACGGGTAACCGTCGTGGTTTTACCAGTGCCGGGGCCACCGCTGATAACAGAGACTCTGCGGCTCGCAGCGACAGCGGCTGCAACCTTTTGCCAGTTAATCTCGCCATCATCCTGCTCAGGAAAAAGGCGATTAAGAATCGCTGCCGTGTTCTCAGCATTGGAGGGGGTATAAGGTGTGTGGCTACTGTTGTTCAGCCGGTGGGCAATCGCCATTTCGTACTGCCAGTAGCGCATCAGATATAAACGACCATTATCCAGCACAAGGGGAGTCGCCTGTTTACCGTCGCCTATAGCACTTTCATCCTGAAGAATCCTGGCCCACTGATTAGGCGGTGGGCATCTCTTAATGGCATCCAGGTAACGATTCGCTCCAAGAGTATGGAACAGGTCGGTTTTTCCCAGATGCAGACAGGTATGACCATTACCCAGCTCCCGACTGGTTAATGCCGCAGCGAGAAGCACAACCGGATTGCTGCTTTGCTCCGCCAGAAGGCGAGCAAAATGATAATCCAGAGGCCGGATAATGTTTATTTCTGCGAGGTGTTTGAGAGTATTTAGCATGGTGCTGCTTCCTCGCCTGCTTTCTTACCATCAAAAAGCTGATCCAGGTTTTCTATCAAGTTTTTGTTCGGTTTGTGGTGATAGATGCCAGTGGACTCCTCAGAGTCTGGGGATTCTGGAATACCCCGGAGAAAAACATAAATGGCACCACCAATATGAGTGTCATAGTCATAATCCGGCAGGCGGTTTTTCAGCAGACGATGTAAGGCGAGGGTATAAATCAGATATTGGAGGTCATAGCGGTGATCAATCATCGCATCCGCCATGGCTTCGCGGGTGTAGGCAGCAGCACAATCCCCCAGCCAGTTGGATTTCCAGTCCAGCACATACCATTTACCATTGTGCTGGAAGGTCAAATCAATAAAGCCTTTCAGCAATCCTTGAACGCGCTGGAAGGTCAGGTCACCCGCGCGGCTGGCCAGTGGGTCGGTAGACGACTGCAGCAGCTGGTTTAACCGGCTGGCATACAGTATTCCCAGAGAGAGATTGAACTCCAGTTCCGCCTTATAACTTCCAGCCTGCAAATCCGCCAGACGGAAGCTACTGCCGTCATGGGAGATAGGCGCATTCAGAGTGCTGTTGACCATACTCTGCAGAACCGGCAGCCACTCTTCCTCCAGACCATTGAGCAACAGCTGTTCGCGGATCATGGCTTCGACTTCCTCCGGCACAGGATTTTCAAAAGCTATACGCTCAAAAATCTCATGGAGGAAAGTACCGGGCCGTGCACCACGGGGGAAATCAAACAGTGACGTATAGGGTGCCCGTTCAACGTCGTCCACTGTTTTCTGTTGAGCTTGTCCCTGTACCTCCAGATCAAAGCCCGGTTGTTCATGACTGGCATCCGGTGTGGATTTGGCGGCATGTTGCGCATTGCGGGAGAGGGCGGAGTAGCTGGTCATCCACCAGTCCCGGGGTATGGAGCCAGTAAACGTCTGGGTAGCCAGTTCGGGCTTCTCAGCTTCTGGTGATGAGTAGGGTGCATCACAGGATTCTGGCAGTGGTGTGATTGTGATTGATGGGCAGTTGTCTTCCAGTGTTTTCAGAGCCTCGGTGAGGTCATTGGCGGTTATGACATCACCATTGGTGAGCAAATGTCCCAAAGCTGTTTTATTCAGGTCAGTGTCTGTGGTTTTGGCGCCAGCACGGAGTTTGACTGGCGCAACGCCGAGATAGCACACATGTTCCGAACGGGTCAGGGCCACGTAGAGGAGGCGAAGGTCTTCCGCCAACCGTTCTTTATCCGCTTTTTCTATCGCTTCTGGCTGGGCGCTGAGGTCAGCAATCAGCTGTTGGTTGTCGTCGTGGTAAATCCCCTGCTCCTGAGGCCGCCAGGTGCAGACAAAAGGCAGGAAGACCAGCCCGTATTCCAGACCTTTGGATTTATGAATGGTGACGACACGCACCAGATGCTGTTCACTTTCCAGATGAAGCTGCTGGTCCTTGGCATTCTGATCAGGGCTGCCCATGCGCTCCTGCAGCCAGCGCAGCAGGGCGTGGGGCGTGTCCTTCTCACGTGCGGCCGTGGCTAACAGCTCCCCAATGTGAAGGAGATCGGTCAGGCGGCGTTCGCCGTTCACTTCAGCCAGCAGGTTTTCGGCCAGATTTCTGCGGGTGATCAGGGTGCGTATCATGGGGAGAACGCCGCGACGCATCCAGAGCTCGTGGTATTCAGTAAACTCCTCAACGGCATCTTCCCAGCACTGTTCATCGTTGTTGAGTTCATCCAACTGTTCCGCCTGCAGTGCCAGAAGTGGGGTGGCCATCGCTGCACGGAGATAACGTTCGTTGGAAGGCTCAAGGCAGGCAGCCAGCAGACGGCTGAGGTCCAGTGCTTCCGGCGAATCAAACACCGAACTGCGATCACTCAAATACACACTGGCAATATTCTGTTCTGCCAGTGCCTTGCGCACTTTGTCGGCCTGAGTACCGGTGCGCACCAGAATGGCAATATCTCTTGGGCTCAGAGGCTGTTGACCACTTTTGCGTACGGTATGGCAACGCCCATGCTTGGACAGTGTGAGCAGGCGGTTAATCTCATTAGCCGTAGCCTGCGCCATTTCGCTTTCGTAGTCTCCTTTGCCTACGGCATTTTCACCATTATTCTGATGCCACACCTGCAGGGCCGGCTGGGGGAGATCGTCAATAAACAGGCCATAGCTGTCAGAGCCCGGCGAGAAGTCCACGGGCTGAAAAGGAATATCACTGTCGTAAATAAACGGTGACCTGGCCTGTTCGAAGATATGGTTGGTGGCCTGGATCATGGAGGCCGCTGAACGCCAATTTTTAGATAGGGTATAGCGGCTTTCCATCTGCCGCCGTGCCTGGATATAGGTAAAAATATCCGCGCCACGGAAGGCGTAAATGGCCTGCTTTGGGTCACCAATCAAAAACAGGCCCGTGTCGTCCTTTTTTTCGGGTTGATCAGACAAGGGATACAGATTGTTGAAGATGCGGTACTGCACCCCGTCGGTATCCTGAAACTCATCTATCAGTGCTACACGGAAAGTGGCGCGAATATGCTCGGCAAGATGTTCTCCACCTGAGCCTTCCAGAGCTTCATCGAGTTTGCTGAGAAGATCATCAAAGGACATCTTGCGTAGCTGGGCGCGGCGCTCAATCAAGCGGCTTCTGACATCATTTAACGCATCCCGCAACATCATGGAGCGGAAGGAGGATATCAGGTCGATGCCTTTGTCCTCTAAGGCTTGTATGCGACGGAAGACTTCCAGATCAGGGGCACTTTTGTTTTTGCCGCAGGCTTTCTCCAGTGCTTCAGGAGTGTAATGCTGCCAGTTCACCTCTTTCTGAAAGAAAGGTACCAGCGCAGCCCCCTGGGCGAAAGCGTGCATTTTGGCCAATCGGTTCCATGGCTTGCTGTTTTTTTTCAGAGCGTTCGCCAACTCGTGTTCGATAACATCCTGTTCATTAAGCCAGAGACGTTTAATTTCACAAACGTTATCAATAAATGGCTGTAACTCATTTAAAGACTTAGGAATATGTCGTTCGTCAATCTGTAATTCACTCTGACCAATCCACTGGTAAAGGTCACTTTCCAACGCGGCTGGTGTCATCCAGATATTACGGGTGAGTTCTGCCAGCTCCCGGCTCAGTGGATACATGGTGCGTCGCCAGAAGTCAGCCACAGTATCAGTCACCAGCTCCGACTGATCTTCCATCAAATCACTGGTAAACAGGGTGCCACTCTCAAAGGCATGCTGTTTGAGCATTCGCTGGCAGAAACCATGAATAGTGAAGATGGCTGCCTCATCCATTTGCCGTTCTGCGGCCAGCAGTTTTTCAGCCTGACGGGGATAATCATCCAGATCAGCCAGAAGCTCTTCCAGGTACGGGTCGTCACTCTCCCCTTTAAGAAAAGCCTGCCGGGCTCCATGGATCCTGCTCCGTACACGATCCCTCAGCTCTTCTGTGGCTGCTTCGGTAAAGGTTACTACCAGTATCTGATCCACATTGAGTGGCTCGGGGTGAGCCGTACCATCTGTACGACCATGACCAAGCAATAGGCGTAGGTAGAGTGCTGCAATTGTCCAGGTTTTGCCGGTACCGGCACTGGCCTCAATCAGTCTATGGCCATGCAGGGGCAGTGTCAGGGGATTGAGGTTAAACGCTTCGTTCATACTTTTATATTCGCTCAAGGCTGTTCCCCCTTCTCCAAATCCTGCAGATGGGTGAACAACGGCAACAGCAGGGTATTCGCCAAAGCAATCATTTCCGGGTAAATGCTTTCCAGATCAGGCCAGCAGCGTTGAATGTAAGGGTCAGCACTTTCTCCCGGGCCTCCAAAACCTGTGCCATAAAAAGCATCAGTGGCTTTACTCAGGGCTTTTTCCAGATCATTTTCGTTATCGGAAATTGTCACGCCATTGGCCACTTCATTCAGCCAGACCCAGGTGGTTTTGGGAAAGAAGGGCAGAGGGCGGGACAAACCATCCCGAAGCAAGCGTTCCATATCAGAGAGATAGGAGAGTGCCTGATCAGGCTCAACTGGATTAAGGCGGAACTGGGTATCGGCCGTCAGATAAAAGCTGGGAGCAGGTTTTCCAGCGGCACACAGGCACAGATGCTGAATCCACGCACTGAAGCGGTGTTTGTCACGCAGTTTCCCGGTGCGCCAGAATACCTGACCATGGTGGTGAATGCCGTCGAGCCAACCTGTCAGGCGACTGTCGTTCAAAAACAGGTTCACTTCCACGTCATCTTTGTGGTTTTTAAGCCAGGGCTCCACCAGCTGTGCAAGACTTGTGGCCTCTTTGCACAGCTCATCAATGGCTAACTCACCAAAGTTACCATGGGGGAGTACACCAGCCGCACGGGCATGGTGGCGGAACTCTGTTTCGCTGGCGCCTTCCAGATGTTTATGAACCAGTGAGTCTTTCAGTTGCCAGCCGGTTAAACCTCCCAAAGCAAAAGGCTCGCGGGTTTCGGCTGAATCGTCATCATCGTCAAAGAATACTTTTAAGCGTTGTTGACAAAACGCCTGACAGGGGTTGTTCCAGAAACTGAGCAGCTGAGCGAGGGGGAGCTCCAGATCATTGTTATCCGGTAACGGCAATGGCTCCAGCGGCTGCTCAAAAAATGGCTCCGGTACGCTCCCTGCTCCCTGTGCGGCAGGCAGCCATTCTCTGGCAAAACTGCGCAGGGGGTCGCTGGCCTTGAAATTATCGGCGCTAAAAGACTGCAGCGTGTGCTGGTAAGTGATGGCTTTGAGAAGTCGGTCGTCGTTTGTCTCCTCTTCGGCACCTTCCAGAACAAAACTCTCCCGAATCAGATTTTGCAGTTCCGTCACCAGCACCGATGGGAACTTGGGGTTATCATCCCGAATGTTGCGGCTGACATGGCTGATATAAAGCTGCTCTTGAGCCGACAGCAAGGCCTCAAGGAAAAGGTAGCGGTCATCTTCACGGCGGGAACGGTCGCCCCGGCGAGGGTGGCGGGCCATCAGGTCAAAACCCATGGGGGGCAGGCTGCGTGGGTAGGCACTGTCGTTCATTCCCAACAGGCACACCACCCTGAAGGGAATGGAGCGCATCGGCATCAGAGTACAGATATTCACCTGCCCGGCCAGAAAACGCTGGCTATTGCGGGTGTTGCCCAGATGCTCCTGTAACCAATCCACCATAACGGCACGGGGCAGAAGATCATTAAACTGAGCATCGCTGAGATGCTCGCGGAAGCTCTCCAGTACTTTACGAATGTTCTGCAGGGCCTGTTCGTCTTCTTCATCCGGCAGGAAGAAGCGTTCCAGCAGCTGGTTAAGGAACACTGTCCAGCCATCGGCATCGCGGGGCTCATCCAATTCTGTCAGCAGCCACTCGCAGCTTTCCACAAAGTCAGCCAGACAACCCGCCAGCTCCGCATTCATACCCTGTACAAGGTCTGTGGGTAGCACATCGTTATATAAACCCATGGCTTGGGGCATGGCGTAGCCCAGTAGCATACGACGCAGGCCAAACAGCCAGGTGTTCTCTTCACGGGAGGGTACATCGAACCTGGCCTGATGTGAGCCATTGAAGCCCCAGCGTATCCCGGCTTCTTCTACCCACAGGCTGAGAGTGGCTAAACCGTCAGCATCCAGTTTGTAGCGGGCTTGCAGCGCTTTCACTTCCAGCAGTTCAATCAGCTCGGGGCCACTGGCGCGGGATTGATCCAGTGTCAGCAGTCTGGTGAAGGCTCCTAATACCGGGTGCTCCTGACTGGCGCTGCGGTCCGACAGAGCAAAGGGAATGTAGCGCTCATCCACAGCGCTGCCGAAAACCGCCTGCAAAAATGGTGAGTAGCTGTCGATATCCGGCACCATCACAATCACATCCCGGGGAGTGAGAGTCGGGTCGTTGTTAAACAAGTGCAGCAAATGATCATGCAGGACTTCCACTTCCCGAAGCGGGCTGTGGCAACCGTGAAATGTGAGGGAGTTGTCCTCTGATTTTATCGGTGTAGCCAGCCCGGTACTGTCCTTTAGCTCCAGAATGTCCTGCTGAATATGGTGGAGTAGACTATCGGTAGGAATATCTTCAAAGGCATCTATCTCATTCACCGGTTGGTTACCGCTGGCCAGCTCCTGTAACTGGTACAGGTAATCACGGCCAAGCTTACCCATGGAGGCCAGCAGTGGATTGGCATCAGGGTCAAACTTCTCCTCAAAGGAATTGGGTTGTTCCGGCGTAATGCCTTCCCGAAAACGACTGACTTTGATTTTTGCAAGATAGCGGGCATCACGAATATCCCCCCAATAATAACGACAGGGGTTGGTTATCATAAGATGTACATCACACTGCTCGCCAATGGCACTCAGGGCTTCGACGTAACCTGGTGGCAGGGCTGAAATTCCAAATACAAACAAACGCTTGGGCAACCGGGCTGAAAAATCTTTTGCACGCAGTATCTCTGCAAAGCGAGTGTGCATATTGGCCCGGTGCCAATGGGGCTGGTTGAGCTGCTGAGTACGCTCCACCAATGCCCGCCAGAGAATGGGCTGCCACTCCTGGCCTTCTGTAATTTCGGGCAGATTGTTGCCTGCTTCCCATTCGGCAATCCACTCGGGGCGATACACAAGGTATTGGTCGTATATGTCTGCAATCTTTCCTGCCAGCTGGTAACGGCGCACACCGTCTTCGTCGTTCTCGGTGTAACGCTGCAGAGGAGCAAAATCCGGTACGTTCATTAATCCGGGAAGGAGACCCATTAGCTTCCAGGTCATGCTCTCTTTGGCAAAGGCGGAGCGGGGGGGGACATCATCCAGTACCTGGATAAACATATTCCACAAAAATGTGGCAGGCAGGGGGAAATCAATGCTGGCGGCTATGCCAAAGGCTTCGGCCATTTCCAGCTGCAGCCAGCGGGCCATACCCGGGCTCTGCACCAGAATCTGTTCGGCTTCCAGAGGGTTGGTCAGGGGATCGACGCTAATCAGTTTGATCAGCATCTCTTTCAGGTCGTTCAGACTATTGGAATGGTAAAGGGTGAGCAACGGATTCTCCGCTATCCGATAAAAGGAGATGCTCACCCATTGTCAGCAATAGCTAGCGTTGTGACAAGTTAAATGGTCCGTACTTCTATGGGATATTGATAATCTTGTGAGTTTGCAGGTTGAGCCGCCACTTTGGATGTTTTAGGCAGTAGTCGATAACCTCACGGGTTAAGCTGTCCCGATACAGAAGATCATTGGCCTGTCTATGGGGGTCGGCCATGGGGCTGAGGTAGAAGTGGCTGGCCTTGATAGACTCAAAACGCTCGGGCATTGCGTCAGGCTGAGGGTATACCAGCTTGAGTTCATCGCACTCTGTGATCACAATCTCTGCTGTCCCCTTCGGGCTGACTACAGACCAGTCAATCCCTTCTGGAATAGGCTGAGTGCCGTTGGTTTCAATGGCAATTTCAAAACCGGCATCATGCAGAGCAACAATGGCATCCTTATCCAGCTGCAATAATGGTTCGCCACCTGTGCAGACGACCAGGGGAGTGCAGTGTTCGTTTTGATAATCGGAAGGCCATTTTTCTAAAATGGCCTCGGCCAATGCCTGTGCGGTTTTAAACTTGCCGCCGCCTTCGCCATCGGTGCCACGAAAGTCGGTGTCACAGAAGTTGCAGACAGAGGCTGCACGATCCCGCTCCAAACCGCTCCACAGATTGCAGCCGCTGAATCGGCAGAACACCGCAGGACGGCCGACATTCGCACCTTCACCCTGCAGGGTGTAGAACATTTCTTTAACGCTGTACATCAGGCTGGCTGCTTTTCATAGGCAAGAGGGTCTATGGCGTTATTCAGCTGGAATGCTTCCAGGCGCTCTTTACAGGAGCCGCATTTGCCACAGGCTTTTTCACGGCCGTTGTAGCAGGTCCAGGATTGACCGTAATCCAGCCCCATGGACAGACCATCCTTAAGGATTTCAATCTTACTTGCGTAGAGGTAGGGGGCTTCTACAGTAACGGGTTGCCAGTCACAGATTCTGGTGACTTCGTTAACGGCTTCTACAAACTCAGGGCGACAATCCGGGTAGATGGTGTGATCACCAGAGTGAGCGCCATAAAACACCTTGCCTGCACCGATAGACAGGGCGTAGCCGGTAGCCAGAGACAGCAGGATCATATTGCGGTTTGGCACCACCGTGGCTTTCATGCTGTCTTCTTCGTAATGGCCTTCGGGCACTTCGATGTCATCGGAAGTCAGTGCGGAACCACCCACCAGATCATTAATGGCGGTTATGTCTACAACCTTATGGGGAATACCCAGCTCATTACACACGTTCGCTGCATACTCCAGTTCTTTGCTATGGCGCTGACCATAGTTGAAAGACAGGGCATAAAGCTCATAACCCTTTTCGTGGGCTTTGTGAAGAACGGTGAAGGAGTCCATGCCACCGGAGTAGATGACAACAGCTTTTTTGGATTCAACAGTCATGAGCCATAGCGCCTGATCGGGGGGGATTCTGAAATAACCGATGGATGGTATAAGAGAAAACAAGGGTTCTCAATGGCCTGTTTGTATCCTCTACCGGATTGTCAATAACTGCCAGTGTCGTTAGTCTAAGGGCTGTTTGGGTTTTCGCGTGTAAGCAGTTGATTGAGTGGACATTTCTTTGGATAAGCACTGGACCGGGGAGCAACAGGCCGTCATTGGACACCATGGCAGCCATGCTATTGTGACGGCCGTGGCTGGCAGTGGTAAAACCAGTACGTTGGTGGCCCATGTTCTCAGGCAGCTGGAGCGTGGGCAAGATCCCGGTCGCATGCTGGTACTGATGTTTAACCGCAGCGCCCGTGAAGATTTTCAGCGCAAGCTGGCGCGCAGTGCACATCTCGATCTGGCTATGCCGGATATTCGCACCTATCACTCTATGGGGCTGAGGCTTTACCAATACTTTGCTAAAGACGGACTCTTGCCTCGCTGGCAGGGTGATCCTTTATCCTCTGCGCGTATGGATTTTGAGTGTTGGAAAATCCTCCAGCGTATTGCTCCGGCGAGCATGATGGACGCCCTTAAAAATAATAAAAGTACGTGGATCAGTGAGTTAACCGGGTTTATTGATCTGGTGAAGAGCACAACCCGCGCGCCTGAGCTGGTATTTGAGGAATATGAGTACGATTCCCGCAAAAAGCTTTTGTTGCAGGGATATCACGCCTTTGAAGAGTGGCGTTTGAATACGGCCTCCATTACCTATGCAGACATGCTGTATCAGCCGGTTATGCTGATGCTGCGTCAGCCGGAACTTGTGCAGCGCATTACCAATAAGATGGATCTGATGCTGGTGGACGAATACCAGGACACCAACGAAGTGCAGCATACTTTGCTGCAAATGATTGCCGGGCGTCGTGCACAAGTGATGGTCGTAGGAGATCCGGATCAGACGATTTATGAGTTTCGCGGTGCACGGCCAGAATATATCCTGAAAACTTTCGCAGACGATTTCCCCAATCCTGTTCATTACTCTCTGAGCTACACCTTCCGTTATGGTCACCGATTGGCACTGGTGGCGGACCACCTGATTACCAAAAACAGCGGTCGGGGGAATACGCTCTGTATTGCCCATACCTCAACGCCGGATACCCGGGTTGAACGCATTGAGAAAAACGATCATGCCCGCTGGCTGGCAGAGCATGTCACAGCTTTGAATGCTGGTGGACGTTCGTTGTCTGATATCACTGTGCTGGTGCGGTTATGGAGTCAGGCGGTCACCTTGGAGCTGGCACTGCTTGAGACCGGTATCCCTTTCATCAGCGAAGCGGAAAAAGGAGCGTTCGACCGACAGGAAATTCAGTTCCTGATCTCTTTGCTGGAACTCGCAGCCGGGCGTTTTCAGATGATGACTTCGGAAGTGCGCTATCAGCGTTTCTGGCAGCTGTTGCGATTTCCCCACGTGGGCATTCGGGATGACTGGCTGAAAACATTCTGCCGTGCGCTGAGCGATCGGGCGGGAGATTACGGTCGTTGGGTGATGAAACAGGCGGAAGGGTATCTGCCCGATGTGAGCAACTACCAGAAAAACCGTTTGCTGGAACGCGGTCGGCTGTGGCTGCGCATAGAGCAGGGCGGTGTTGCTGCGGCCAAACTGCTGAATCGCTACCTTATTGATTCAGAGCTGAAAAACTGGATTATTGAATCTGCTTTGGATCGTGATCGGGCAGAAGAACAGATACTCGCCATAGACAGCTTTGTTCGTTACCTTGCATCCAGCAAACGGGATGCTGTATCTGCCTGTGAGTTCTTCGATGAACTCAAGAAAAAGCGGGAAGAAGGTGCAAATGCCAAGAACAACAAGAAAACAAAACGCAGCCGTGAAAACGCATTGCTGCTCACCAGTATGCACAAAGCCAAAGGGCTGGAATGGCCGGTGGTGATTCTGCCGGGGTTGCTGGATAAACAACTGCCCTGTGCCGTAGGCGATGAGCCCTTGGGGGAAAGTGGCATCGAGGGAGAGCGCCGTTTGTTCTATGTCGCCATGACCCGCGCCAGAGATGAACTGTATCTTGTGACAGCGCCTGACCCTCACCAAAGTCGCCCAACGCAATCGGCGGATCGCATGCCCAGTCGCTTTATAGGTGAGCTGCGGGATAAGCTCTCCTGTCAGGTGGGCCGGTTTCTCCACGAAAGTAGCAGCAGTGATAATAAGGAGGCGGAAATACCTTTGGATTTTCCCCGCTCCGATATTGTGGAAGCCTATGTGAAAACGGTACGCCCCGAAGTCACGTTAACCTGGAGTGACAAAGCGGCTGCAATTCATAGCGAGCTTTCTTTACCTTGGCAGAAATCCCAGGTTAATCACTCTATCTTCGGACAGGGCAAGGTACTCTCGGAAACCGGGACAGATTTCAAAGTGCGCTTTGATGATGGCAGTGAGTATGATTTCAGTAAGAAAAGTGCCCATTTGTATTTTGTCTAAGTACCACATTGAGTGCACGGGCGTACTGTCTGCGCAGGGAGTGAATCTGCAGTTTCAATTGCATGTAGGTAAAGTGTTTCTTGTAGCGCATGACACCCACAGCAAAAATGGCTGTTACAACCCCGGCAGCCATGGCCAATGTTGTAGCCCGGTAGGGATTCAGAATATCGGGAACACCGGACTTCCCGATCAGTGTGTGGTCGAGTATTCCCAGCCCTGTTGCAACGAGAGTGGTCAACAGTTGCGTACTGATAATATTGGGGAATTCATGACTTTGCATGGCAGGCCAGACACCATAGCGTGACACTATGGCAAGCAGGGAGCCGTAAACACTGGCTGGGAGGATGTAGCGCAGCATGACCGCCAACCCCTCGCGGATATACGTGCCTGAGACATAGCTGTCGATAGGGTTGCAGGTTGTGATCAAAGGTTTTGCTGTGTAAAAGTAACGGGCGATTCCCTGACTGATAAGACCTGTTGCCATCACAGTAAGAGCGGAATAGGTGGCCAATGCAATGGTGTGGGTCACTTCCCCCTGACTTTCCAGAGCGGCTATCTCATCAGCAACGCTTTCAATTTCGCTCAGTATCGCCTGTGGGGTGATCAGGTGACTGTTGATGTCGTCCAGATATCCGCGGGGTGCGTCTGCTGCTGCCCCCAAAGCCGCAAATAGCAAAAGAGTGTGTACGATCTGCTGCCAGATCCGGGAAGATGTTATTCGAGGCCCCATACGTGTGTCTGCCGTAACCCTGTGAAACGAAGCGGGGCAGTATAGTCAAGGCTTGAACAGCTTGCCCCGCACACTGGCTCGATATTGCCCCGGCGTTATTTCCATATGTTTCCGGAACACACGATTAAAGTAACCGGCATCACTGAAACCACACCGCAGGGCAATATCACCAATGTCCAGATTGGTGCTGTTCAGTAGATCACGGGCTGTTTCTATACGCAGGCGAATGAGCCATTGAGTCGGTGTCATGCCTGTTGCGTCCAGAAAACGGCGATTCAGAGTGCGTTGGCTCATGGTGAACAACCTGGCTACATTCTCCATAGAAATCACGTCCTGCTGATGCTCATGAAGCCACTGCTGCACCAGTACAATGGTCTCATCCGGGTGCGGGGCACTGGACTCAAAGGAATAAAACAGGTCGCTGTAGCGGCGGCGGATTTCCGGTGAAAACTGTTGCTCCACCCGGGCGGAGATACTTTGTCCGAACAGAGATTCGATCAGGTGTATAGTCAGGTCTGCAATCGAATTCACGCTTCCTGCACAAAACAACCTGCCCGACTGGGTGATCAGGTGGTTCTGTTTTAATAACAGATCCGGAAACATCTTATGCAACAGGTTGAGATAGAACCAGTGGGTGGTGGCTGGCTTGCCATCCAAAAGCCCGGTCTGAGCCAATAGAAACACTCCCGTACCCGTGGCACATAGACGTGCCCCTCCTTCATGCTGCTGCTTTAACCACTCGCAGATATGTGGCCATTGATCAGCTAGAGGTTTGGGGTTTCGCCAGAAAGAGGGAACGAAAATAATATCCGCCTGGGGTAAATCATCATAAGCCTGATCGGGAATCAGAGTCAGTCCACCGGTTGTGATGACCGGAGCCGTTTTCTCGCCTACGATAATCAGCCTGGGAATCGCACTTCTCTGGCGACTTGCCCGGTGCATATGGCGAGCAGCGTTCAGCATCTCCAGAGGCAGTGTAAGGCTGGTGGCAATCATGCCATTGAGGGCCAGCAGGTAGACAGACAAGTCACGCTCCTAAATAAAACAAGGTTACATATGGCTAATTAGTATCATTAGATGGCCGAAAAGTTCAATCACTTGGAAATAATGGGGAATAAACTTCTGTCATCATTTTGAAATTTATTCAGGTCGAGGTTGCGCATGTCCCGACTCTCTACACGTTTACCCCTGATCGTTGCTCAGGGTGGCATCGGCCCGGCTGGCCGTACGTCCGGCTTTCACGCCTATCGCCGGCTGGTTATGGATAAAATGGACACGGCTGATGCCATGGCCACCCTGAACAGCTTGTCTCGCCTCACAGGAATTAAGGCAGATGACCGCGATGGTCTGCTGAATGCCACGCTGGTACGCAAGCTGGATGGCACCCTGTTTGATGCTGATGCTGTGCTGCGCCATAAGGCTTTGAACACCAAGGGTGCCAGCGAAATGCTGCTGTCTCGCAAACAGCTGCCAATCCCTGTTCCCGCCTCCTGGCAGGTGACCGATACGCAAGACAAGGCACTGGTTAAGGTCACTATCCCGGAAGGACAGCCCATGCTGATCCCGGAAACGTTTGCTCTGCCTGTTCATGCAGCGGGTCAGTTGCCCACCGGTTTTCGCCCCGAGAAGCTTTATGCGTCCCGTAACCATCCCCGAGGGTTGGCAATGACGGTTTACGGTGCATCTGATGCTGTCAGCTCCATGGGCGTTGACTGGGATGTGCTGGATAAACTGGTCTCACCTGAGCAGGTGTCTGTGTACGCGGGCAGCAGCATGAGTCAGCTTGATCAGAACGGCAATGGCGGTTTGCTACAGGCACGACTGAAGGGCAAACGTGTAACGTCTAAACAGTTGCCTCTGGGCTTTGCGGAAATGCCTGCTGATTTTGTGAATGCCTATATTCTCGGCAGTCTGGGTTCCACCGGTACCAGCATGGGGGCCTGCGCCACGTTCCTTTATAACCTGCGCCATGCTGTGGATGATATCCAGAGTGGTCGCACTCGCGTGGCTCTGGTGGGCAACAGTGAAGCACCTATCACACCCGAAGTGATTGAAGGTTACGCGACAATGGGAGCCTTGGCTTCAGACAAGGCCTTGCGTGCTCTGGAAGGGCTGGCGGAATCTGCAGAGCCCGATTACCGCAAGGCTTGCCGTCCATTTGGTGAAAACTGCGGATTTACCCTGGCGGAGTCTGCCCAGTTCTTTGTGCTGATGGATGATGAACTGGCGCTTGAAGTGGGGGCTGAGATTCTGGGTTCTGTTGCTGGTGTGTTTGTGAATGCTGATGGCCCCAAGAAATCTATCTCCGGTCCCGGTGCCGGTAACTACCTGACTGTTGCCCGTGCTGCAGCCCTTGGCCGCAATATTCTGGGTGATGAATCTCTCCAGCGTCGTTCCTTTGTTCAGGCTCACGGTACAGGTACCGCCCAGAATCGTGTGACGGAATCGGCCATTCTCGATGATGTGGCTGCAGCCTTTAGCATTGAAAACTGGACAGTGAGTGCGGTGAAGAGTTACGTGGGCCACTCTCTGGCAACGGCTGCAGCAGATCAGATGATGTCCACCCTCGGTGCCTGGCGTCACGGTGTTATTCCGGGTATCCAGACCATCGGCGGCGTGCTGGCAGATGATATTCATAATCAGAACCTGAACCTGCTGACGGATCACTTGGAAACCGGTGTCAACGGTATGGATATGGCGCTGCTGAATGCCAAAGGCTTTGGCGGTAACAATGCCACGGCGACGGTGATTGCACCCCATAAAACTCAGGACATGCTGGAACGTCGTTATGGCAAAGAAGCCATGGCATTATGGGCCGCACGCAATGAGCGGGTATCTGCCAGGCAGGCAGAAGCTGAGAGCCTGAAACAGACTGGTGAAGATTCTCCGATCTATAACTTTGGGGAAGGGGTGATTACCCCGGAAGAGGTTTCTGTTTCCCGTGAGAAGGTTGTTTTGCAGGGGCGTGAGGTGCAATTGCCTACAGAAAACCCTTTTAGCGATTATTGCTGATAAAATAACCTGTCGTGTCCCGCGCCGATGGATTTTCTTGTCCTGCGGCGCTCGTCGACTCTCCAGGGTTGCATACTCAGGCTTCTAAAACTTCTTTAACCAGCTTGAAGTAAATAGTAAACACTTCAGGCGTTTGTCCTTCCCGCTCCACCACAAAAAACGGCGCTTTGTCGACTCCCAGTAAGCTGGAGAGTTGCATGCCTTCACTGCCTGGATCATCTTCCCGGGCTTCTACGATACGGCTGATGCTGTTGATATGGCCGGAGCTTTCCAGTTTTTCCATCACCTGCACGCATTTCTGACAAGGGCTGCCGTCCATCATGATTTTTTTGACCATGGTGATTTTTGCGGGCGATAACATGGTGATACCTGTATTCGTTATTGTTGATCTGCTCTATTGGCAAAGTGTACCAATGGCTCGACAGTGCAGGATAATAATAAAGAAGCATAAAAATATAACCTTGAATCAGGCTTGGGGGGACGTTAGAGTTCAGTCGTATAAATACCTGTAATATCGGACATAATAAAAAGTACGTTAAGCTGGGGAGTGGCTATGGAGATTGCATGTCTTGATCTGGAAGGGGTTCTGATACCAGAAATCTGGATTCGCTTCGCCGAACAAACCGGCATTGAAGAGCTGAAAGCCACTACGCGAGATATCCCTGATTATGACGAGCTGATGAAAATGCGGCTCTCTATTCTGGAAAAGCATGGTCTTGGGATTCGTGAGATTCAGGCCGTGATTGCAGAAATGGCTCCCATGCCCGGAGCGCGTTCCTTTATTGACTGGCTCCGTGAGCATTTTCAGGTGGTGATTCTTTCCGATACCTTTTATGAATTTGCCCAGCCATTCATGCGTCAGCTGGGTTTCCCAACGCTGCTCTGCCATAAACTGACGGTTGCTGAGAGTGGTCATGTTGAGGATTATAAAATTCGTCAGCCGGACCCTAAACGTTGCTCAGTGCAGGCATTCCATAGCTTGAACTATCGGGTGCTTGCAGCAGGGGATTCTTACAATGATACGTCTATGCTTTCCGAGGCCGAAGCTGGGATTTTATTTAAGGCACCAGATAATGTGATTGCTGAGTTTCCCCAGTTTCCGGCAGTGGATACTTATGAGGCGTTGAAGATGGAGTTTTGCAAGGCCAGTGAACGGGATTTGAATCCTTAACCCACTGTCTACCATTCATGTGTTGGGTTGTCGAGGTACAACCCAACACATGGATTATTTCTTACTCACTTTCAGAAAAAAACTCTTCTAACCCACGAATAAGGTTGCGAACTTTGGTGACAGACTCTTCATACTCGCTCTCGCATTCAGAGTCCGCAACAATCGCACCGCCACCCCAGCAGCTGATCTCCTTGCCATCGGCGACGAGTGTGCGGATGGGGATATTTGTGTCCATTCTTCCATTGCAACTGATATAGCCGATAGCACCGCAGTATACAGAGCGGGCGTCAGGTTCCAGCTCGCGGATAATTTCCATCGCCCGAATTTTGGGGGCGCCTGTTACGGAACCTCCAGGGAAAGCATCCCTCAGCAAATCAATGTTGCTGCGGTTGTCTGCAAGCTCGCCGGTGATAGTGCTGACCATATGGTGCACGTTGGCATAGCTTTCCAGGCCAAACAGAGTGGGTACACGAATACTGCCGGGTGTGCAGTTGCGGCCAAGATCATTGCGCAATAAATCCACAATCATCAGATTTTCAGCACGATCTTTGGTGCTGGTAAGCAGTTCATTGGCGAACGCTTTGTCTTGGACAGGGGTTTCCCCCCTTGGTCGTGTACCTTTGATGGGCTTGGTTTCAATTTGGCGGTTTTCTGAGAGCAACAGGCGCTCAGGTGAGTGACTCAGAATTTTTAACTGTGGGAAATCCAGATAGGCGGAAAATGGTGTAGGCGTAATTGTCCGCAGCTTCTTATAAGCCTGCCATGGGTCGCCGGAATAAGAAGCGGAGAACTTCTGGGTGAGGTTAACCTGATAGCAGTCGCCAGAGCCAATCCATTCCTGAATACGATTGAAGGAATCGTGATAACGTTCCCGCGTGATAGCTGGCTGAAAGGCACTGTCCAGACTGAATGCAGGCTGCTCGTTCTCTCGTCCACCCTTGTATTCGGATAACAGAGTTAAAATCTGCTGTTTTTTCTCTTCTTCCATGGATGGATGAAAGAACAGTTCCGTAGTTTTCTTATGGTGATCGGTTATCACCGCCCAGAGATACAGGCCCACAACCATGTCTGGCTGGTTTTGCTTCCTTGGAGGAATACGGCCAGGTTCCAGCAGGTGATTGAGTTCATAACCCCAAAAGCCTGCGAGACCACCGGCAAAGGGCAAGTGGCTGAAGTTCTGGTCTTCAAGGGTTTGCAGTTGTTGATTAAGGGTTTCAAAAATCGTGTGAGTACTGTGTGAAGATGTTTTGTTATTGTGGTCATAGACGACAATAGTCTCACCATCGACGACAGTCACCAGCTCGGGAGCTGCTGTGATAATGTCGAAGCGGCTCGCGCTGGATGTAGGCGCGGGCTGGGGTTTGCTTTTGGTGTTGTCAGAACTGTCGAGCAATAACGCATAACCAAGTGGTCGCAGAGGCTCGAGCCAGTCAGCCGGGTCGGGGCGATAGGGCAAATGAGGCACAGAATAGAACGCCTTGTAATAACTTCTGCAGGCATTGTACTTGTAGCTATAGAACAGGAAAAGAGCAGAGAGCGGAATCACGGCAGATTGTCGACAACCTTTTCTTGACGATACGTGTTTGCCGCAATAAGCTCACAGCCATCCTGAAAATAACAACAAATTGTCGACAATTCTCTGGGCGTTATGGTTGCTGGTTCTTCACGCACATTATCCGATCAGCTGTTTAAGCAATTGCAACAGGCGATAGTGCGTGGGGACATTCCTGCCAACACCCGTTTGAGTGAAACCAGCCTGGCCAGCCAGTACGGTGTCAGCCGTGGGCCACTGCGTGAGGCTATTCATCGTCTGGAAGGGCGCCGGCTGGTTGTTCGTACCCCCCATAGCGGTACCCGTGTTGTTTCCCTGAATCATGAAGAGCTGATCCATATCTATCAGGTGCGTGAGGTACTTGAGGGGTTAGCCTGCCGCCTTGCTGCAAAGAATATGACCGAAGATCAGGTAGCGGATATGTACACTTTGCTGGATGAACATAGCCAGCAGGTGGATTTTCGAGAAGGTGTCGCCTATTTCCAGGCAGAGGGGGACCTGGACTTTCATTATCGGATTGTTATGGCCTCTGGCAACCAGCGCTTGATTGACAATCTCTGCGGCGAGCTTTACCACCTGGTGCGTATGTATCGCTACCAGACCAGTACCAGCCCCAGACGCCCGGAAAAAGCGTTCCGCGAACACCGCCAGATTGTGGATGCTCTCGCCGATAGGGACAGTGAAATGGCTGAATTACTGATGCGCAGGCATATACGCACAGCTCGGTTACGCCTTGAGCGCATGCACACACCAGCGAATAACAACAAAGAATACAGTGAGAGTGGAGCCGTCTTGTGAGTAAACCTATAAGTACATTGTCCCCCGGGCATCGGTTTCGTGATGCCGTTGAAGCGAATAACCCTCTGCAGGTCGTGGGTACCATCAATGCCTACACCGCGATGATGGCAGAGAAAGTAGGCCATCAGGCGATTTATCTCTCTGGTGGCGGTGTTGCGAATGCGTCCTATGGCTTACCGGATTTAGGTATGACCTCTCTGAACGACGTACTGGAAGACGTGCGTCGTATCACGTCCGCATCCAGTCTGCCTCTGCTGGTTGATATTGATACCGGGTGGGGTGGCGCTTTCAATATCGCCAAAACCATCATGGATATGGAAAAAGCCGGTGCTGCCGCCGTTCATATTGAGGATCAGGTCGCCCAGAAGCGTTGTGGCCATCGCCCGAATAAAGCCATTGTCTCTAAAGAAGAGATGGTGGATCGGGTTAAAGCTGCCGTTGATGCTCGCACCAACGATGACTTTGTGATTATGGCCCGCACTGATGCCTTGCAGGTAGAAGGGGTGGAAGCGGCTATCGAACGTGCCTGCCTGTGTGTGGAAGCCGGTGCTGATATGATTTTCCCGGAAGCCATGCACACGCTGGAAGAGTATCAGCGTTTTGTTGAGGCGGTTAAGGTACCAACTCTGGCTAATATTACCGAGTTTGGAGCTACGCCATTATTTAACTGTGAACAGCTGGACAGCGTCGGTATTGATTTGGTGCTCTATCCTCTCAGTGCCTTTCGCGCTATGAACAAGGCGGCGTTGAACGTGTATGAGACACTGCTCCGTGACGGTTCCCAGGAACAGGTTCTGGACGCTATGCAAAGCCGTATGGAACTGTACGATTTTCTGGGTTATCACGATTACGAGCAAACGCTCGATCGGTTATTTGCTCAAGACAAAAATATACACAAAAACAAATAGCAAACAACATTCTGACAGGTGGGTGGGGAGACGAATCAATGGCTGAAGCTAAAAAGCTGAGCGGAGCAGGACTGCGCGGACAATCTGCAGGTGAGACTGCTCTGTGTACCGTAGGTAAAACCGGTGCCGGGCTGACCTACCGCGGTTACGATATCAATGTATTGGCGGATAAAGCTCAGTTTGAAGAAGTGGCCTATCTGCTGCTCTACGGCAAACTGCCTGATCAGGCTGAACTGAGTGTTTATAAAGCTCGCCTGAAAAACATGCGTGCACTGCCGTCAGCACTGAAAACGGTTCTGGAACAGATTCCTGCATCTGCACACCCTATGGATGTCATGCGCACCGGCTGTTCCATGCTGGGTAACCTGGAAACCGAACAGGGTTTTGACGAGCAGCTGGACCATATTGACCGGCTGCTGGCAATTTTCCCGGGTATGATTAACTACTGGTACAACTTCAGCCATAACGGTATTCCCATAGAGACGGAAACGGACGCTGACTCTATTGCAGAGCAGTTCCTCTGGACTCTCCACAATAAGAAACCGGAGCCTCTCCATGTGAAGGTGATGCATGCCTCACTGATTCTATATGCCGAGCATGAGTTTAACGCTTCCACCTTTACCGCCCGTGTGTGTGGCTCCACACTTTCCGATATTCATAGCTGTGTCACAGGTGCAATCGGCTCCCTGCGTGGCCCGCTCCACGGTGGTGCCAATGAAGCGGCAATGGATATGATTGAACAATGGTCGTCTGCCGATGAAGCGGAAGAGGCCATCCTCGGTATGCTGGCCCGTAAAGACAAGATTATGGGCTTTGGCCATGCTATTTACCGGGAGTCTGACCCTCGTAACGCCATTATCAAAGAGTGGTCGAAGACGCTTTCCGAAGAGGTAGGCGACACGCGCCTGTACGCGATATCCGAACGGGTTGAATCAGTGATGTGGCGGGAGAAGAAACTGTTCTGTAATGCCGACTTTTTCCACGCTTCGGCCTACAACTTTATGGATATTCCTACCAAACTGTTTACTCCGATTTTCGTTTGCTCCCGTGTGGCCGGATGGACGGCCCATGTGATGGAGCAGCGCTCTAACAATCGAATCATTCGCCCGTCTGCAGATTATACCGGGCCTGAAAATGCTGAATGGGTGGATATCGAGAACCGTTAATTGGGTCGTGTTGTTATGAATACCTTATATAGAAAGACGCTGACCGGTTCTCAGCTCAGATCTCAACTTGAGTATTATGATGCCCGTGAAGCTGTTGAAGACATTCACCCCGGTGCGTATGACAAGCTGCCTTACACCTCTCGGGTTTTGGCGGAACAGCTGGTGCGCCGCTGTGCTCCAGAGGCTTTAACTGCGTCTCTTAGACAGATTATTGAACGTAAGCGTGATCTTGATTTTCCGTGGTATCCGGCGCGGGTCGTATGCCACGACATTCTCGGGCAAACAGCACTGGTTGATCTGGCTGGCTTACGGGATGCAATAGCCGGGCAGGGCGGTGATCCCTCTCAAGTGAACCCGGTTGTACCCACCCAGTTGATTGTGGATCACTCTCTGGCCGTTGAGGCACCGGGTTTTGACCCAAAAGCCTTTGAGAAAAACCGCGCGATTGAGGAGCGACGTAATGAAGACCGCTTCCATTTTATTGAGTGGACGAAAACCGCTTTCAAAAATGTGGATGTGATCCCTGCGGGCAACGGCATTATGCACCAGATCAATCTGGAAAAAATGTCGCCAGTGATTCAGGTACGGGATAGTGTAGCCTTCCCGGATACTTGTGTGGGAACCGACAGCCATACTCCCCACGTGGATGCCTTGGGTGTGATTGCCATTGGCGTAGGCGGTCTGGAAGCGGAAACCGTAATGCTGGGGCGTCCATCTATGATGCGGTTGCCGGATATTGTCGGTGTCAAACTGGTGGGGCAGCGACAGCCGGGTATTACGGCTACA
Source organism: Parendozoicomonas verongulae (assembly GCF_009711465.1). Taxonomy (GTDB): domain Bacteria; phylum Pseudomonadota; class Gammaproteobacteria; order Pseudomonadales; family Endozoicomonadaceae; genus Sansalvadorimonas; species Sansalvadorimonas verongulae. The sequence goes on from NZ_SMME01000853.1 coordinate 29,260, forward strand.
GATATAGTTCTGGCTATCACTGAATTTCTGCGCAAAGAGCGGGTGGTGTCGTCTTACCTGGAATTCTTTGGGGACGGAGCGGCAACCCTGACCATCGGCGATCGTGCCACCATTTCCAATATGACACCGGAATACGGTGCCTCTGCCGGTATGTTCTATATCGACGAGCAGACTATTGACTACCTGAAACTGACAGGCCGTGAACCTGAACAGGTGGAACTGGTTGAGCATTATGCCAAGACCACAGGTTTATGGGCTGACAGTTTAAAAGAAGCAGAATATGAACGTGTACTGACGTTTAATCTGTCTACGGTGGTTCGAAATCTGGCCGGACCATCGAACCCCCACCGTCGTCTGCCAACATCCGATCTGAATGCTCGTGGCATTGCCGTTGATCTGGAGAAAGCGCAGGCTGAAGAGGCTGAAGGTAAGATGCCTGATGGTGCAGTGATCATTGCCGCTATCACAAGTTGCACCAACACTTCCAACCCCCGTAACGTTGTCGCAGCCGGGCTTATTGCCAGGAAAGCCAACGACTTAGGATTGACTCGTAAACCATGGGTAAAGTCGTCTTTTGCCCCAGGTTCCAAGGTGGCCCGGCTTTATCTTGAAGAAGCGGGTTTGCTCCCTGAGCTGGAAAAGCTGGGCTTTGGTATTGTTGCTTACGCCTGTACAACCTGTAACGGCATGAGTGGTGCCCTTGATCCTGTGATTCAGCAAGAGGTGATTGAACGGGATCTGTATGCCACTGCGGTGTTGTCTGGAAATCGTAACTTTGATGGACGCATTCACCCCTACGCCAAGCAGGCGTTTCTGGCTTCACCTCCTCTGGTGGTGGCATATGCCATTGCCGGAACTGTGCGTTTTGATATCGAAAAAGATACGTTGGGTTATGATCAGAGCGGCAACCCCATCACTCTGAAAGATATCTGGCCCAGCGATGAAGAGATTGATGGCATTGTGGGAAAATATGTCAAACCGGAGCAGTTCAAACAGGTTTACATTCCCATGTTTGAGATGGGCAAAACGACAGAGGCGGAAAGCCCATTGTACGACTGGCGCCCGATGAGTACCTACATCCGCCGCCCTCCCTACTGGGAAGGTGTTCTGGCTGGGGAGCGTACCCTGAAAGGGATGCGCCCCCTTGCGATACTCGGTGATAATATCACGACGGATCACCTGTCTCCTTCTAATGCCATTCTTGCCTCCAGTGCCGCAGGGGAGTATCTGGCGAAGATGGGGCTGCCGGAAGAAGACTTTAACTCCTACGCCACCCATAGAGGGGACCATCTGACAGCGCAACGAGCCACTTTTGCTAACCCGAAACTGCTGAATGAAATGTGTCTGGACGACAAAGGTGAGATTAAACAGGGGTCACTGGCTCGTATTGAGCCGGAAGGTCAGGAAAGCCGTATGTGGGAAGCGATTGAAACCTACATGGCGCGCAGGCAGCCCCTGATTATTGTGGCCGGAGCGGACTACGGGCAAGGTTCTTCACGGGACTGGGCTGCCAAAGGTGTTCGGCTGGCTGGTGTCGAGGCGATTGTTGCGGAAGGCTTTGAACGTATTCATCGCACCAACCTTGTTGGTATGGGTGTACTTCCGCTGCAGTTCCATTCTGGAACCACGCGCAAGACTTTAGGGCTGGATGGCACGGAAGCCTATGACGTGGTAGGTGAGCGCACGCCGGGAGCGACTTTAACCCTCATGGTGCACAGGCACAGTGGTGAAACTGTTGAGGTGCCGGTGACCTGCCGTCTGGATACAGCGGAAGAAGTCTCTGTTTATGAGGCCGGTGGCGTCTTGCAACGCTTTGCCAAAGACTTTTTGGCTACCGCTTCTTACAGCCAGGGCGCATAAAGGGGAAGGGTATGGGTTACAAACCACAACTGAAAATTCCCGCCACTTATATGCGTGGCGGCACCAGCAAGGGGGTTTTCTTCAAGCTGGACGATTTACCTGAAGCTGCCCGTGTTGCAGGGCCAGCGCGTGATGCACTGTTATTGCGCGTTATCGGCAGCCCCGACCCTTATGGTAAACAGATAGACGGTATGGGCGGGGCAACTTCCAGTACCAGTAAAACGGTCATTCTTTCGAAGAGCGCTAAGGCTGATCACGATGTGGATTATCTATTTGGGCAAGTTTCTATCGATAAACCCTTTGTGGACTGGAGTGGTAACTGCGGCAACCTGACTGCTGCTGTGGGTGCTTTTGCTATCAGTCATGGTTTAGTGGACCGCAGTCTCATTCCTGAGAACGGGCTGGCTACTGTGCGTATCTGGCAAGCGAATATCGAAAAGACCATCGTCGCCTGTATTCCCATGAGCAATGGTGAGGCTCAGGAAATCGGTGACTTTGAGTTGGATGGCGTGACGTTCCCGGCAGCAGAAGTGCAGGTGGAATTTTTGAACCCTTCTGACGGTGAAGGTTCTATGTTTCCTACAGGGCATCTGTTGGATGATCTGGAGGTTCCGGGTATGGGGACCTTCAAAGCCACCCTTATCAATGCCGGGATTCCCACGGTCTTTGTTAATGCGGAAGATATTGGCTATGTAGGTACTGAGCTGCAGGATGCCATCAACAACGATGAAGAGGCACTGGCGCGCTTTGAGCTTATTCGCGCCCATGCCGCGCTCAGGATGGGGCTGATTAAGACCATTGGGGAAGCGGAGCAGCGCCAGCACACACCCAAGATTGCATTTGTCGCCAAGCCAACATCGTACACATCGTCCAGTGGCAAAGAGGTGAATGCTGAGGATATTGATATTCTGGTACGTGCGCTCTCTATGGGCAAACTGCACCATGCGATGATGGGAACCGCTGCTGTAGCCATTGGTACGGCAGCAGCAATTCCCGGTACGCTGGTGAATCTGGCTGCGGGGGGAGAGGAGCGAACGACAGTTCGTTTCGGTCACCCCTCTGGTACTCTTCGCGTGGGAGCTGAGGCAGAGTGCGTTAACGGTGAGTGGTGTGCGAAAAAAGCCGTTATGAGTCGGAGTGCCCGAATTCTGATGGAAGGGTGGGTTCGAGTGCCTTCAGAGTAACCTGTACCACAAAACCACCATCTAATAAGAATAAAGACTTGGAGGCTACACCATGACAAAGCGTGTTCCGTTGTTCATCAATAATAAGCTGGTTGAGTCTGACGCCAGCCAGGCGATTCCTGTTACCAACCCTGCAACCGGTGAGGTGCTGTCGGAGGCACCGTTCACGACCTCTCAGGAAATGGAAAAAGCCATTGCCGATGCCAGGACGGCATTTCAAACCTGGAAAAATGTGCCGGTCCCGGAACGTTCCCGTTTGATGCTGCGCTATCAGGCACTGTTGAAAGAGCACCACGATGAGCTGGCAGAAATTCTCAGCCAGGAAACCGGCAAGGTGTTTGACGATGCCAGGGGCGATGTATGGCGCGGCATTGAGGTGGTGGAGCAGGCTGCCAATATTGCCTCCCAGTTAATGGGAGAGTCTGTTGAAAATGTGGCGCCCAATATTGATACGGTGAGTTATATCCAGCCTCTGGGGGTATGTGCCGGTATCACTCCCTTTAACTTTCCGGCCATGATTCCCTTATGGATGTTTCCCATGGCGGTTGCCTGTGGTAACACCTTTATCCTGAAACCTTCTGAGCAGGACCCTCATACCCCTATACGCCTTGCCGAGCTGTTCCGGGAGGCCGGTGCCCCTGAAGGTTTGCTTCAGGTGGTTCATGGTGGCAAGGAGCAGGTGGATACACTGCTTAACCATGATGATATAAAAGCCGTGTCGTTTGTAGGGTCTGTGAACGTCGGACAACACGTATACCGCACAGCGACAAATAACCTGAAACGTGCCCAGTGCTTTGCCGGTGCCAAGAACCATATGGTGGTGATGCCTGATGCCAGTAAAGAACAGGTTGTCAATAATATTGTCGGTGCCTCTGTCGGCGCAGCAGGGCAACGGTGTATGGCAATCAGTGTGGTGATACTTGTGGGTGAAGCCCGTGAATGGCTGCCTGACATCAAAGAAGCACTGGCTGCTGTACGCCCGGGTGCCTGGAATGACACTGATGCGGCTTTTGGCCCGCTGATCAGCCCTCAGGCCCGTGAACGGGTCTTGTCTTTGATTCAACAGGCCAAGGAAGAGGGTGCTGAGTGCCTGCTTGATGGTTCTGTCTGTACGGTTGATGGTTTGCCCAATGGTAACTGGGTTGGGCCTACGCTGTTTTCCGGTGTAACGCCTGACATGACAATTTATAAGGAAGAGGTTTTCGGTCCGGTTTTGTGCTGTATGGAGATTGATAACCTGGATGAAGCATTAGAGCTGGTCAATAACAGTCCTTATGGCAATGGCACCTCTATTTTTACCGACAGTGGGGCAGTTGCACGCCGCTATCGCCATGAAGTGGAAGTAGGGCAGGTGGGTATCAATGTGCCGATTCCTGTCCCTCTGCCGTTCTTCTCCTTTACCGGCTGGAAAGGTTCCTTCTATGGAGATCAGCACGCCTATGGCAAACAGGCGGTGCGTTTCTATACGGAAACCAAAACGGTGACCAGTCGCTGGTTTGAAGGCGCTAGCACCAAAGCTTCTGGCCCGAATATGACCATTAACCTCAAATAATAAGAAAAGTGAGAGGGCAGGTTATGAATATTGCATTTTTTGGCCTTGGTAACATGGGTGGTCCCATGGCGGCCAACCTTGTGAAAGCCGGGCATACAGTGAAAGGTTTTGACCTTTCTCCTGCATCAGTTGAGGCTTTTCGGAAAGTGGGCGGCACGGTTGCGGACAGCCCGGCATTGGCTGTAGAAGGCGTGGATGTTGTGATTTCCATGTTACCAAACGGGCAGATTGTACGGGATCTCTATACCGGCAAGGACAACCTTTTTGGCAGGCTGTTACCACAAACCCTGGTGATTGATTCCAGTACTATCGATCTGGAAACGGCTCGGGATATGGCTGTGCAAGCCCAGAGGCAGGGGCTGCAGTTTATAGATGCCCCTGTTTCTGGCGGTACTGCGGGAGCTGTGGCAGGCACTCTGACGTTTATGGTGGGTGGTGACAGTGAAGCTTTTGCCCGCGCCCAACCCGTTCTGGATATTATGGGAGCGAATACCTTCCACGCTGGTGCAGCGGGTAATGGCCAGTTGGTGAAAATGTGTAACAACATGCTTCTTGCGGTGCATATGGCAGGTACAGCGGAAGCTTTGGCTCTCGGTGCGGCTAATGGCCTTGATCCCAAGGTGCTCTCGGAAATTATGTTGCAAAGCTCCGGGAGTAACTGGTCTTTGCAGAAGTACAACCCTGCGCCGGATGTGATGCCGAATGTGCCATCCAGTAACGATTATCAGGGAGGCTTTATGGTGAACCTGATGTTGAAGGACTTGGGATTGGCTCTCGATATTGCAAAAGGCAGCGATCAGCAAACCCCCATGGGGGAAAGGGCAAGAACTTTGTTTCAGGAGCAGAGTGAACAGGGGTTGGGGGAAAAAGACTTCTCCTGCATTTACCAGCGTTTTGTGAAGTAACGTTCCCCGTCAGGCTTTTGGGGAAGGGGGGATGCTTTTCAGCCACTCTTCCCTGAGCTGATTGGCGTGCTCAATCTCTTTAAGAGCAGCAACTTCTTTCCTCTTTTCCTGCTTTCGGCGCTCCTCGAGACATTTTTGGTCCTGTACGTCCTGATCGTGTTCTTCACGTTCTCGCTCGGCTTTACGCTCTTGCTGCTTGTCGATCTCCTTGAGCAGGGTTGAGATCAGGGTGTTGATGGCCGTTACGGCCTTTATATATTCCCCTTGATCGAAGTAATCCTCTGGGTGCATTTTGTCGGCGATACGGGCCAGCTCCAGAACGACGGTAAACGGGTCGCTATAATCCCTGCGCATTTCTGCTCTGGCAGTACTGATGGCTTCGGCCTTTTCCGTTTTCTGAACCGCTTCTTCCGCAGCTTTCTGTAATCGAGCTGCTTTACGCAGGGCTTTGCGCTCGCCGGGTGTCAGCTTGGGAGCTTTATGACCAAGACGCTTGCCAAGAAAGGCACTCTCCACTCGACGGCGACGGTAGCTGCCAATAGCAATTTTCCGCTTATGGCGGCCGGGCTTTGATTCTCCAGCAGTGCTTGGGCCATCTATTCCTGAAACTGACATAACACGCTTTCCCTGCTTTTCTAACGGCTTAGGTTCCAGTATAAAAGGCTCTTTACGTTTAACGAATAATCATAAAAGAGAGAGCTGTAATGACGTATGTAACGCCAGACCTTTGTGACGAGCACCCGGATCAGGTCGTAGCAGCCGCGCCAGGATTCCGGAATTTTGGCGGAGTATTGTCCTTTGGCGGTAAAGTCGTCACTGTGAAATGTTTTGAAGATAACTCACGGGTAAAAGAGCTGGTGGACGAAGACGGTACCGGCAAGGTCATGGTGGTGGATGCTGGTGGTTCTATGCGCCGGGCGTGTCTGGGAGATATGCTGGCAGAGAAAGCCGTAAAGAATGGCTGGGCCGGCATCATTATGTACGGCTGTGTCCGGGATGTAGATGTACTGGCGGAGCTACCTCTAGGTGTGCAGGCGCTGGGGGCACATCCCATGAAAACCGATAAGAAAGGTATTGGAGAAGTGAATATCCCGGTCACCTTCCATGGCGTGACCTTTGTACCCGGCTCCTATGTGTATGCCGATAACAACGGGATTATTTCTTCTCCACTTCCACTGGTATAACGAAATCTCAATAAGCCCTAGATCAGGATTCTGATACGAGTAGGGCTCATCATCAAGCTATCTCCCAGCCAGAAATTTCCCACGGGTTGGGGGAAACCAAAATATCCTCCGAAAGCAGATCCGCATGTTGGGCGAGCACAGGGAGTACTGAACTGCAGAGCATTCAGCATATTGAATGTGTCAAACAGGCCGAAGCTAAGACGCGGACGAGGTGTAAACGCAGGCATAGCCAGGTTGTAGTGGAACATCGGCGCAGTGGTATTTCTGCTGGGAGCGTGCGAAATGTAGCTGCTGTTATCGTCAATACGGCTCCGGTAAGATTCCGTTGATCGCGATAAGCGCTGGTATGTGCGTAGTGGCTGTTGTTCTTGCCTATGTCTACGGCGGCTTTGATTCCCTGTACGGTTACGTGATTCTGACCTGTGCTCATGTGTGCACCGCCGTGGACTGGATGCCTCAGAAAGCAGTCGGCCCACCAGACTACTCAGACTGCCAGGTGCTCTTTCCTGCCTGACTACTCTATGAGGGAGGGAGGGGAAGCCAAACAGCATTGAATACAGGTCCAGATCGTTGGCTCTTGCAGTAGAACGGGCTGCAGGCCGCGTCTGATCGGGGTGAGACGCTCGCTGGTGGAGTTCGGCTTCCCATAGCATCTGGTTTTCTTCACTGTTGACATCGTGGTGGCCATTTTCCAGATCATCACGAAGAACACTGTTCATATTCTCAACGGCTGAAATTGGCTTGAGATCCGTTCCCAGTTTGCGATTGATATTGTGGAGCACATGAGGCTCAACACCGTGTCGACAGGTTGGACACTCTGTTTTCATCCTCAGGAAGCCTTTGCTTTCTCTGGATCCAACGGCACAATCCTTGTGGAATGTATGGCCACAGCTTAAGCGAACATGGCGACCATCCCGGGTTAAACCGAAGCGCTCATTGGCGTTTTGAGTGTTATCTACCGGAGAGATATTGTGCATATCTTCCAGGCAAATAGCACAGCTCTCACCGCAGGATGGTGTGGATACTGGACGAGTAATAGATGATGGACCTGACATAATGTGATGACTCCCTGAATTCATGAACAAGTGGTGAATGCATGATTAGACAGAGTAAGAGGGGAAAGTTGCCGGTAAATAACAGTTTTGTCAGGAATAATAACAAAGAGCCTGAGAATCAGGCTCTGGCCAAGAGTTACCAGCCTTTAATAAGGATGATCCTGAGAGGGTTCTTCCTCAGGAATGACGACATCAAAGGGGAGCCCTTTACGGAGAACTATCTGGCTGAAATACAGATTAATTGCCTGGGAGGTATTTAATCCGAGCTGTTTGAGAATACTTTCAGCATCCTGCTTGAGCTCTTCACTGATGCGTGCACGAACAGTTGTTTCCTTGGCCATGGGGGTTCCTGTAGTGTGAGGCACTTTTTAATATAGTTTGCCAGAAAACGGTGAAAAAGCTATGGATGATCAGAAGAGAGCTTTGAGAGAAGGCCTCTGAGCCCTCGGGGAAGGGCTCAGGGCAATAGGCTGGAACTGGTTATTTCACAGACTTAATCTGTTGCTTCAACTTATCAACCAGCTTCTTGCCTTTCGGGCTGAGGCTAAGGCGGAAATAGCGGCCATCGTCCTCATGCTGTACTTTTTTCAGCAAGCCGAGACCTGGACGGTCGTGACGACCTTCGCCCAGACGCTTCACACTAACGGCGATATCGCTGGGAGTGCCGCAATCCAGTTTACCGTCATTCACCAGGTCAGTAATGGTTTCACCGGGGTTTTCAGCAACAACCAGCAGAATCTGCCACTGAATGATTGTCAGAGGCTGAGCCTGCATAATACCGGTGAGCTTAATTAGTCCTTTGAGTGTCATTTTTAAACCCTCTTTGTATGTGTCTTCCCATGACATTTATTACGGGTATGAGTCAGCCAAAAACGACGTGGTGAGAACCTGTTGGCTATTACCTGTTCTTTTTACGTTCTTATTGTTCTTAATCACTATGGCGAAATAGCGATTCACAGCTCCGCCAATTCTCACCATGCTTAAATACTAGACAGAAGCTGACTCTATATGCAAACAACTTCATAAAAAAATCTGCTTTTGTCGTACGACTATTTACTGCTGAATTATAAATAAAACAAAAATAGCCAAAATCATCTAGCTTTATGGTGAAATTAAACGAGCAAATAAAGGCGTCCAGGATGAGGTATCCAATAATAATACGGGTGTGGTGTTCTATTGTGTGTCTTCTATCTGGATTATTGCAGGCTGATCAGCTGGAGTTTCGCGGCACGGATTATAACAGGGTGGTTTCGCTGGAAGAGATGAAGCAGAAGCTGCAAATTCACCGAATCGCCCTTTATGACCCTTATTATAAAAAGCAGAAAACCTATAAGGCTTTCAGGCTGGATGAAGCCTTAGCCCTCGGGTATCCATTTCCCCTGAATCAGGACACCCTGACATTCTATGCACAGGACGGTTACAACCCGACACTGTCATCAGGCCTGAACAGAAAGGGCGGCTGGCTGGCTATTGAGGATTTAAGCTGGGAAGGCGGTTGGGAGCCCAGGGGTGGCGCGAAGACTATGGGGCCGTTTTATCTGGTTTGGGCGGGTGACCATGAAAGAGCTGAGGTGGGGTATCCGTGGCCAGCACGGCTAGTTGCTATCGAACTGGGGAATTATCAGGACAAATACGCCCATGCCGTGCCCAAGCAAGCTCCCAGAGATTCCAGCGTTTATAAAGGCTATGAGCTGTTCCGCCATCGCTGTATGGTGTGCCATGGGCTGAACCGCCACGGTGGAGATAAGGGGCCGGATTTATTGGCTCCCAGAGCGATTGTGTCGTACCGCTCCCAGGAGTTTTTGAAAGAGTTTATCAAACAGCCATCAGCATTTCGTTACTCGAAAATGCCGGGTAACCCGGATTTGAGTGATGGTGAGATTCAGGCATTGTTGGATTATCTTGGCTATCTGGCTCAGGATTCGGAATGATTCAAAATGCGCATAATGTATATTATGTTAAAAAAGCAATGATCGGCTGAGGGGCTCCTGATTCTTCTTGCCTATAGCGTCATTGTCCTGTTCAATCCCCAAACAAAGGTGGTGCCAGGAATATAATTGTTATGAAAATCATCTCATTCAATGCCAACAGTATTCGCATGCGAATACATCAACTGGAAGCATTGATTCAAACCTATCAGCCCGATGTAATCGGCATTCAGGAAACCAAAGTCTCCGATCCTGACTTCCCTGTTCAGGAGATTGAAGCACTGGGCTATCATGCCACTTTTCATGGTCAGAAAACCCATTATGGTGTCGCTACACTGACCAGGGAAAAGCCTGTGGCTGTACAGAAAGGGTTTGAAGATGAGCCGGAAGATGCTCAGCGTCGCATGGTGATGGTTGATCTGCCCTATAAAGGAAGCACTATCAAAATTATCAACGGCTACTTTCCTCAGGGGGAAAACCGTGATCATCCTGAGAAGTTTCCTAACAAAACACGATTCTATGAGAACTTGCAGTCGTTTCTGGAAAACAGCTGTAAGCCCGATCAGCCTATTGTTGTACTGGGGGATTTCAATATTTCACCAGAAGATACCGATATAGGCATAGGCCCGGACAATGCCAAGCGCTGGTTGAAAACCGGCAAATGCAGCTTCCTCCCCGAAGAACGAGAGTGGTATCAAAAACTATTGAACTGGGGACTGACCGACACCTATCGCCATCTTTACCCAACGGCAGCGGAGCATTTCAGCTGGTTTGACTATCGCTCACGAGGCTTTGAGCGTGACCCCAAACGTGGTTTGCGTATTGATCATATTCTGGTGACGGCGACCTTACTGATGAACTGCACGGGTGCCGGTGTGGATTACGATGTGCGAGGAATGGATAAACCATCAGATCACGCTCCTGTCTGGGCACAGCTATAAACGACACTTTTGCAAGAAACACAGATTGATAGCTTTTTCAGCAAGCCTGGGACTAGATTTCAGGCTTATTTTTTTATTTACAGGCTTACGTTTACGTAAAGGTTATTAGTGCATACAATGACGCTATAAAAATAATAATGGCTTTTGACAGGGTTCCTTTTTATGAGTGCAGAGACTCTCAGCGCATCTGGAAAAACCTATTCCATCTCGGATCTGGCCCGTGAGTTTGATGTCACGCCACGCACCATTCGTTTCTATGAAGAGCAGGGGCTGCTCTCCCCTGCCCGCCGTGGTCAAGTACGCATTTATGCGCCGGGCGACAGGGTTCGTCTAAAGCTGATTCTGCGGGGTAAACGTCTTGGTTTTACTTTGGATGAGTCGAAGGCACTTTTTGACCTATATGACCCTGATAGCGGTAACCGTCGTCAGCTGAACACCATGCTGGCAACGATCGAATCCCATCGTGCTAACCTCGCCCAGCAGCTTCATGATATTCAAGTAATGGTGCATGAGTTGGATGATGCGGAATCTCGCTGCAGGCAGGCACTTAAAGACATCCAAGAACAATAAAAACCACACAGAGGGTAAAACCGTGATCGCAATGACTGATCTGAATTTTGGCCTGGGTGAAACCATCGATATGTTCCGCGAGCAGGTACGGCAGTTTGCTAAAGCCGAGATTGCCCCCCGGGCGGCGGAGATCGACAGAGACAACCGTTTCCCCATGGATCTCTGGAAGAAATTTGGTGATATGGGCCTGCTGGGTATGACTGTGCCGGAGCAGTACGGAGGTATTGGTCTTGGTTACCTGGCTCATACGGTGGTGATGGAAGAGATCAGTCGTGCATCAGCCTCTGTGGCTCTGAGCTACGGCGCCCATTCAAACCTTTGCGTCAATCAGATTCGTTTAAATGGTACAGAAGAACAAAAACAAAAGTACCTTCCTGATTTGGTCAGTGGTGACAAGGTCGGCGCACTGGCAATGAGTGAGCACAACGCTGGCTCTGATGTCGTAAGCATGGGCTTGCGGGCGGAAGACAGAGGCGATCACTTTGTTCTTAACGGCAGCAAGATGTGGATCACCAACGGTCCGGATGCGGACACGTATGTCATCTATGCCAAAACCGCACCGGAAAAGAAAGCCCACGGTATTACTGCCTTTATTGTGGAGCGGGATTTCACTGGTTTCTCTCGTTCACCCCACCTGGACAAGCTCGGCATGCGCGGTTCAAACACCTGCGAGCTGGTGTTTGAAAACACGCCTGTGCCAAGGAAAAATATTCTGGGAACAGAGAATGCAGGCGTGAAAGTGCTTATGAGTGGTCTGGACTATGAGCGAGTGGTTCTGTCCGCTGGTCCCACCGGTATTATGCTGGCTTGTCTGGATGCGGTGTTGCCCTACATTCATGAGCGCAAACAGTTCAGTCAGCCCATCGGAGAGTTCCAATTGGTACAGGGTAAGGTGGCCGATATGTACAGCACAATGAATGCCTGTCGCTCTTATCTTTATACTGTCGCCAAAGCTTGTGATCGTGGAGAAACGACCCGCAAAGATGCTGCTGGAGTGATTTTATACTGTGCCGAAAAGGCAACCCAGATGGCGCTTGATGCCATTCAGTTGTTAGGCGGCAATGGTTACACAAACGAGTACCCAACCGGTCGTTTGCTCCGCGATGCCAAACTTTATGAGATTGGTGCGGGCACATCAGAGATTCGTCGTATGTTGATTGGTCGTGAGCTTTTTGCCGGAAAATAGTATCTGAGCTGTTTCTATATAACGTATAAAAAGCAACAGGAATTCAAAAGACTATGCCCGTTATCTCAAGTAAAATAGACATATCGTCGTCTGAATATGAAAGTAATCGTAATGATATGCTGGCGCAGATAGAGGCGATAGACCAGCTTTCTCTTACCATTCAGGACGGTGGCCCGAAAGCATCCCGTGATCGTCATGAGTCCCGGGGTAAGCTACTGGTGCGGGATCGCATAAACGCCCTGCTGGACCCAGGCTCACCGTTTCTTGAAGTGGGTCGTTTTGCAGCTCACGATGTGTATGGTGAAGACGTTCCTGCGGCGGGAGCGGTAGCCGGTATTGGGCAGGTATCTGGCAGACTCTGTATGATTGTTGCTAATGATGCCACGGTAAAGGGCGGTAGTTATTATCCCCTGACGGTAAAAAAACATCTCCGCGCCCAGACCATTGCAGCGGAAAACCATTTGCCCTGTATCTATCTTGTGGATTCTGGCGGAGCCAATTTGCCCAGACAGGACGATGTATTCCCGGACCGGGAACATTTTGGGCGAATTTTCTTTAATCAATCGAATATGTCCTCCCAGGGGATCGCCCAGATTGCTGTGGTTATGGGCTCTTGTACGGCAGGTGGCGCCTATGTGCCGGCTATGGCAGATGAGAGCATTATCGTGCGCAACCAGGGTACGATTTTTCTGGCAGGGCCTCCGCTGGTTAAAGCCGCTACGGGCGAGGACGTGACAGCGGAAGAACTGGGTGGAGCTGAAGTTCATGGCAAGGTATCCGGTGTCGTGGACTATATTGCCGAAAATGATCATCATGCTTTGCAGCTGGCCCGGCAGTCTGTGGTTCGACTGAATACAGCCCCTCCCCCTCTTCCCGATAAAATCGAAGCCCAACCTCCCAAATTGAACCCGGATGAACTGTGCGGTGTTATCCCTGCCAGCCTGAAAACCCCCTATGATGTACGGGAAGTGATTGGACGTATTGTGGACGCCTCAGAGTTTGACGAGTTCAAGGCAAACTTTGGCACAACTCTGGTCACCGGTTTTGCACGCATCCATGGTTACCCCGCAGGCATTGTGGCCAATAACGGTATTCTGTTTTCTGAGTCTGCTCAAAAAGGCGCGCACTTTGTAGAGCTGTGTTGCCAGCGCAAAATTCCTCTAGTGTTCCTCCAGAATATCACTGGCTTTATGGTGGGTGCTCGTTATGAAGCAGGCGGCATTGCCAAGCATGGTGCCAAGCTGGTTAACGCCGTCTCCTGTGCCAGGGTTCCAAAGCTGACGGTGATCATCGGTGGTAGTTTTGGAGCGGGCAACTATGGCATGTGTGGTCGAGCCTATGATCCGCGCTTTCTGTGGAGCTGGCCAAACGCTCGTATTTCTGTCATGGGTGGTGAACAGGCCGCTGGGGTGCTGAGTATGGTGAAAAGTGCATCGGCTAAAAAGAAAGGTCAGCCCTGGACGGAGGATCAGGATCAAGCCTGCAAACAGGATGTCATCGACGACTATGACCGGAAAGGTCACCCTCTTTACGCCAGCGCGCGCCTCTGGGACGACGGTATTATAGATCCCAGAGATACCCGGGACGTGCTGGGTTTGAGTTTGGCCGCTGCCTTGAATGCACCGGTTGAAGAGACCCGTTTTGGCGTGTTCCGCATGTGAGGTAAATGATTATGACGAATGACACCCATACCTCACCAGTACAAACGACTGTCAGTGAAGGGATTGCCCGACTGGTGCTGAATCGCCCCCAAAAGCGTAATGCCTTTGATGATGCCATGATTGCCACCATCACATCTGCTTTGCAGGGCTGGCATGACGACGACACTATCCAGGCACTGGTTATTTCAGCACAAGGCGACACCTTTTGTGCAGGGGCTGACCTTGGCTGGATGAAGCGCACAGCCAAACTGGACTATGAGGCCAATCTGGCTGACGCCCAGGGATTGGCTCAGATGATGAAGTTGCTGGATAGCTTCCCTGCTCCCGTTATTACGTTGGTACAGGGCTCTGCCTTTGGTGGTGCTCTTGGCATTATCTGTACCAGCGATATTGTGCTGGCAAGCACTGATGCTCGCTTCTGTCTGAGTGAAGTCAAACTTGGCATTATCCCAGCCGTTATAAGCCCTTATGTGGTGCGAGCGATGGGGGAACGCAATGCACGACGTTATATGCTGACGGCGGAGTTGATCTCAGCTGAGTCGGCTCTCTCCATGAATATCATTCATCACCTGTTCGATGAGCAGGCTGATGCTGCCAGTGCCGTTGAAAAGCTTGTTGCCACCATTCGCAACAATGGCCCTGAAGCAACACGTGCCTGTAAACAGCTTATTGCTGATATATCCGGACGAGAGATTGATGATGAACTTCTGCAGCTAACCAGCAACGCTATTGCTGAGATTCGCAATACACCAGAGGGGCAGGAAGGTCTCGGAGCCTTTCTGGAAAAGCGCACACCAAGCTGGCAAAAGCAGGCAGGAGAAGAATAGATGATGACAACACTAACAATAAAAAAGCTGCTGATTGCTAACCGTGGCGAAATTGCCTGCCGAGTTATTAAAACAGCCAAGGCGCTAGGTATAGAAACAGCTGTTGTTTGCTCGGAACCTGATGCAAACAGTCTGGCGGTTGAAATGGCTGATGCCTGCTTTGTGATTGGTTCAGCACAAGCCAGTGCCAGTTATCTGGATCAACAAAAAATTGTTGATACGGCTAAACACTGGGGTGCGGATGCTGTTCATCCAGGCTACGGTTTTCTTTCTGAAAACGCTGAGTTCTCTAACCTGCTGGCTCAGAACGATATTGTGTTTGTCGGCCCCCCTGACAGCGCTATGGAAAGCATGGCGTCCAAAAGTGAAGCTAAACGTTTGATGGAGCAAGCTGGTGTTCCATTGCTTCCCGGTTACCATGGGCTGGAACAGGATGATGAAACCCTCAGACAGGCCGCTGCCGATGTTGGTTATCCAGTGATGCTGAAAGCCGCCGCCGGTGGTGGTGGCAAGGGTATGCGTATTGCTTATTCCCCTGATGATTTTCCGGTCACACTCGATGGAGCCCGCCGTGAGGCAGAGAAAGCCTTTGGTGATACCACTATGCTGGTCGAGAAATACCTGGCTGCTCCACGGCATATTGAAGTTCAGATTTTCTTTGATCAGGCAGGACAAGGAGTTTATCTGTTTGATCGGGACTGTTCCATTCAGCGACGTCACCAAAAAGTAGTGGAAGAAGCACCGGCTCCAGGGCTGTCGGATGAGCTTCGTAAAACCATGGGGGAGACGGCCGTAGCTGCAGGGCGTTCCATCGGTTATGTAGGGGCAGGAACGGTTGAGTTTTTGTTGGATACCGATGGCGAATTTTACTTCATGGAAATGAATACCCGCCTGCAGGTAGAGCACCCGGTTACCGAGATGATCACGGGTCTGGACCTGGTGGAGTGGCAGCTTCGTGTTGCACAGGGTCACCCCCTGCCCTTATCCCAGCATGAGCTTAAGGTGTCCGGTCACTCCCTTGAGGTGCGTCTGTATGCGGAAGAACCTGAGCGTGATTTTTTGCCAGCAACAGGCACAATCCAAACTCTGAGCTGGCCTCCCGTTCAGCCCTGGCTGCGTGTAGAAACAGGCGTACGTGCTGGCGATGAAATCACCACATGGTATGACCCCATGATTGCCAAGCTGGTCACCTGGGGCCATGACCGTGAACAGGCGACAGAGCGCCTGGTTCAGGCTCTCGATCAGACTCATTTAACCGGTTTAACCAGTAATCGGGATTTTCTGCTGCGCACTCTTCGCCAGCCTGCCTTCAGTGAGATACCGGATACCGGATTTATTTCCCATAATCAGGAGCAACTTTTTGGTGTTGAACCACAAGAGCGCTTGATGGCCATGGCAGCGGCCACATTACTGGCTCACTCCACAGCTGCTGATAACTCTCCGTGGCATGCTGGTAGTGGCTGGCGGTTAATGGGGCAAAAACAGTGGTATAGCTGCTGGCAGTGTGAAGGTGAACATTACAGTGTAAATATTTCGTTTGATGCTCGACGGGGCTGGGCGTTAAAAGTGAATGGTCAGATCACGGCTTTCGATAACATATTTATTGAGAATAATGCCGTAGATATAACGTTTGCTGGAAAGCAAAACCACATTGCCGTTTATGCAAACGCTGATGGTGGTGTGACTGCCATATCCCCTGCCCTGACATTACCTCTCTCTCAGCCGGATTATGCTGTGGCAGAAGCAGATGAAAACGATCTGACTGCCCCTATGAACGGTCGTATTGTAGCGGTCATGGTCAGAGATGGTCAGGCAGTGGAAGAGGGTGAGCCTCTGGTGGTACTGGAAGCCATGAAAATGGAGCAAACCATTCGTGCCCCCCATAGCGGCATTATCGATCAGATTCTCCATCAGGCCGGAAGCCTTGTGGAAGAAGGTGCGCCGCTTCTGAGTTTCTGTGAGGAATCTGAATCATGAGCTTGCCAGGAGCAGTGACGCTTGTTGAAGTGGGCCCAAGGGATGGGCTGCAGGGCCAGAAAACAGTATTGTCTGTTGAACAGCGGGTTGCTTTGATTTCCAGCCTTGCTGCCAGCGGTTTAAGCCGTATTGAGGCGGGCAGTTTTGTGAACCCCGAACGTATCCCGGCTATGCGGGATACGGATCAGGTACTGGCTCGGCTTCCGGCAACAGCAAGTGTTCGTTATTGCGCCCTGACCCCAAACATGAAGGGCCTTGATGCAGCTTTAGAGGCAGGTGTAAAAGAAGTTGCAGTGTTTACGGGTGCTTCAGAAACCTTTACCCAGAAAAATATTCAATGCTCTATTGCTCAAAGCCTTGAGCGGTTTCAGCCCCTTATCGAAAAAGCCTCTCAGGCCGGTGTATTGGTACGAGGATACCTATCCTGCACCATGGGTTGCCCCTATGAGGGGAAGGTTGCTCTTGATCAGGTAGCCAGTCTTGCCTGGGAGTTACACCAGATGGGTTGTTATGAAATTTCCCTTGGTGACACTATCGGTGTAGGTAACCCTGTTCGGGTACGCCAGTTGATTGAAAAAATAACACGGCAGTTATCGGTTGAAGTGCTGGCAGCCCATTTTCACGACACCTATGGGCTGGCCATGGCCAATCTGTATGCAGCTATGGAGTCTGGTATTACCATTATCGACAGTGCTGTGGCTGGTTTAGGGGGCTGTCCTTATGCTAAGGGCGCTTCTGGCAATGTTGCGACAGAAGACGTTTTGTTTATGTTGAATGGCCTGGGCATTGAAACAGGTGTGAATATGGACAGACTGCTGGATGTGAATACTCTTGTTTGCAGTCAGGGTGATTTTCCGAATTTTTCTCGTACAGCAAAAGCTTTGTTAACGGCACGGGAAAGGTTTTGAGGTGAATGTCAGTAATATCAACTAACTCACTGATTTATAAATAGAATAAGATGAAAGAGTCGCTTATGTCAGAGAAGCCTTTATGGACTCCATCACCGGAGCATATTTCGCAGACTCAGCTCTGGCAGTTTCTGCAATCGGTTAACGACACCTTTGATAAGCAGTTTGCCAGTTACGATGAGCTTTATGCATGGAGTTGTGAGAGGCGGGAAGAATTTTGGCCTCACCTTGCCCGCTTTATTGAGCTTCCACTTTCCGGTTATACGTCTGTGGTTGATGAGTCGGATGGTATGTTTTCTGCCAAGTGGTTTTCCGGGGCCACTATCAACTATGCTGAACACCTCCTGCGTCACCAAGGCTCGGAAACAGCCATCATTTTTCGAGGAGAAGACGGCAGTCGCCGTGAGATGAGCCGTAACCAATTGAGGGAACAGGTTGGTCGTACAGCCAATGCTCTGCGCAAAGCAGGCATTACTCAAGGTGATCGGGTTGCGGGCTTTATGCCCAATATGCCGGAAACGGTTATTGCTATGCTGGCCACTGTCAGCCTTGGTGCTATCTGGTCGTCTTGTTCTCCGGACTTCGGTAGCCAAGGAGTATTGGATCGATTTGAGCAGATTGAACCCAAACTGTTGATTGCTGCTGACAGTTATCACTACAACGGCAAACCTATTGATTGCCTCCCCCGCATCGCAGAACTTTCTGAGCGGCTTCCCTCTGTTGAAAACATTGTTGTGGTTCCTTTCACAGGGCATATGGACGCTGAGTATCAACAAGGCGTTGCCTGGAGCGATTTCCTTGATAGTAATAGCTCTCTCTGTTTTACACAGGTGCCTTTTGATCACCCTCTCTGCATTCTCTACTCCTCCGGTACCACTGGCGTTCCCAAGTGTATTGTACATGGCCATGGGGGAACGCTGTTACAGCATGGTAAGGAACTGGCACTGCACACAGATCTGCGTCCGGGGGAACGCTTTTTCTACTTCACCACCTGCGGCTGGATGATGTGGAACTGGCTGGTCTCTGGTTTGATGACTGGCGCAACTTTGGTGCTGTTTGATGGTTCACCCTTTTATCCGGGGCCAGAGGCTCTTTGGAGGATGGCGGAAGAGGAGAATGTTTCTGTATTGGGTACCAGTTCTCGCTATCTGGGGGCTTTGCAGAAATCTGGCTTTGAACCGATTAAAGAGTGCTTTCTTCCTAATCTGCGTACTGTTCTCTCCACCGGGTCTCCCCTGCCCCACGAGGGTTTTGAGTTTGTTTACCGCTCTATCAGGAGTGATGTGATTCTGTCGTCCATATCTGGTGGTACCGATATAGTCTCCTGCTTCGCTCTGGGTAACCCTGTAAAACCGGTTTATCGCGGACAGTTGCAGTGTCGTGGGTTAGGGATGGCTGTGCAGTTCTATGGTGATACAGGCCAGTCTGTGACCGGTGAACGTGGTGAACTGGTATGTTTAAAAAGCTTCCCCAGTCGCCCTGTGATGTTCTGGGGAGACAAAGATGGTAGCCGGTACAGGAAAGCCTATTATTCCAGTTACAAAAATATCTGGACCCACGGTGACTACGGTGAACTGACCGCTGAGGGTGGAGTGATTATCCACGGCCGCTCCGATGCTGTATTAAATCCCGGCGGCGTGCGTATCGGCACTGCAGAAATTTACCGGCAGGTGGAAAAGGTCGATCAGGTGCTGGAGTCGTTAGCTGTAGGGCAACGTAAAGACGATGATGAGCGGGTTGTGCTGTTTGTTCGACTGCGTGACGGTATCAAGCTGGATGATGTGCTGCAAACCTATATTCGCAAAACTATTCGTGCCCATGCAACACCGCG
>NZ_SMME01000853.1:48989-50639 GCF_009711465.1 Parendozoicomonas verongulae
CAGGCACCGGATTTACCCAGGACTGTAAGTGGCAAACTGACAGAATTAGCCGTACGAGCTTTGATTCATGGTGAAGATGTGAAAAATGCAGAAGCTCTTGCTAACCCAGAATCCCTGGATTTTTTTAAGGAGTTGCCACAGCTGCAAGTCTAGGGTCTGGCTTTTACGTGGGTGTTTGGCATAAGTTTATGGGATACAGATTGATTGGGAAGACAGTATTCCATGATTCCATGGATTGATGAGGATAATCCAGTTTTTCCTCCCGTTGAGCAGGCCCTGAAAGATCCGGATGGGCTGCTTTGTGCGGGAGGAAATCTGCGGCCGACAACATTGTTGCAAGCATACAGTCACGGTATTTTCCCTTGGTACAGTGATGGGCAGCCGCTGTTATGGTGGTCGCCTGATCCTCGTATGGTTCTGACACCGCAAACCCTCCATGTGTCCCGCAGTATGAAACGCTTTCTGCGCAAGATGCAGTGGACTGTGACAGCTGACAAAGCTTTCCCCCAGGTGATTGAAGCCTGCTCAGCCATTCCCAGAGATGATCAGGATGGTACCTGGATTACTGAGGAGATGATGCAGGCTTATATCAACCTGTACTACTTAGGATTTACCCATTCTATTGAAGTGTGGGATGAGAAAGGAAAGCTGATCGGCGGCTTGTACGGTGTGGCTATGGGGCGGGTATTTTTTGGGGAGTCTATGTTCTCATTTGAAACCAATGCTTCGAAAACCGCCCTTGTCAGTTTAATGAACTCAGGGTGCTACGATTTAGTGGATTGCCAGATGCATACAGCCCACCTTGAAACCATGGGCGGACAGATACAGCCGCGTTCTGTATTTTTAATAGCCATGCAGACGCTGATTAAGCGTCCGACTTCATCTTTGGTTACAGGCGTGGAGTCATTTTATGAAAAATGAACACCAGATAGCCCTCTATGAAACGGATGTTCATCCCTGCAGTTATCTTAGTGGCAAAGAGGCCTCTACCCAATTTCTCGATCCCCGATTCCAGGTTGATGCGTCTACAGCTGAGCGACTGGCTGAACTTGGGTTTCGTCGCAGTGGTGATCATACTTATCGCCCGAACTGTCCGGATTGCAGTGCCTGCATCCCCTTGCGGGTTCGGGTTGATGAGTTTGAACCTAACCGCACGCAGCGAAAAATTTTGAATCGCAATGCAGGCGTTTCAGTTACTTTAAAGCTGCCAACAACGAATTTGGAATATTATCGCCTCTATCGCCGTTATATCAGTGAACGTCACCGTGATGGTGATATGTTCCCTCCATCTGCCAAACAGTTTTCTGAGTTTCTGGGAATAGACAGCGGTTATACCCATTTCTGGATTTTTCGGGAACATGGAAAACTGTTAGGTGTTACTGTAACCGACCATTTCTCTCAAAGCTTGTCTTTGGTTTATAGCTTCTTTCGTACAGATGCCGGTTACGGCAGGCGCAGTTTGGGGATTTACTTTGTACTGCGACAGATTCTTGCGGCTAAACAGGCAGGATTTCCCTATCTCTATTTGGGGTATCTTATTCGTGAGTGCCGTAAAATGAGTTATAAAACCAGCTTTCTGCCTGCAGAACAATTCGTTGATCAGCAGTGGCGACTGATCGTATAGTCTGGCGGCGTCTTTTTCCGCCCTTG
>NZ_SMME01000794.1 GCF_009711465.1 Parendozoicomonas verongulae
CACTCGCCATCATTATGCGAAAGCAATGGTTCGGGTACTTATAAAAAAGGCCTGATTGATCAACGATCAATCCGGCCTTTTTCAGGAATGCTGCAAGCGGGCTGATTACATCAGCGGGCGGGCACGCATTTCAAAAATCAGTTTTTCAGCAGCACAGCCGAAGGTGAAGTTCACAGTAATAGATTCATCTTCGTTGGCCTTCTGCTCAATGATGCAGGCGTCATCGTTTTCAACAGCGCGAGCCAGTTCAGTCAGACGAGTCAGAATGTCTTCCTTATTGTTTCCAGCCAGAGTCATCTGGGCAACATTGTCGGACTCCTGGATGATGGTGCCAATATCCATGGTGTTGCAGGATGTGCAGGTAATATCAGTGGTGTCGGAAATGCTCATAACTGACGGCCTCGCGTTCAAAGCTTATCCATTAAGTGTTAGTCGATTATAAGACGTTCAACACAAGGTGCTACTAAGGACTTTCCGATAAACTCCTTTTCTGGTTTTTCAATAAATGTTTATTCTGGGGTGAAAGAGTCCTGTTCCACTGTGTCCAGATCCTGCCCCTCTACGCGTACCAGTTTCCCCGGCAACCGGCGGATGGGGGAGTGGATGGCTCCCTGAGGATACAGCTGGGCATCCCCCGGACCCATTGTGTAAGCCTTAATTTTACGGACGATACCAGCGTGTTCGGTTTGCTCCCACTCACTCATTTCTGTGTGCCCTGCTGCCTGCCCGTAAATGGCCCATGTCTCGCCGTGGTTATGGGGCGGAGCTTCTTTATGGTCGTTGTTGATATGGGCGCAGATACAGAAACCGAATTGCTCATCTTTATAAATGATTTTTCGCCCTTCCCAATCTTCTGTGGTGAAGCAGTCGTTAAGAAAGGCTCGATCAACAAGGCGCTTCCTGAGTGCATGGGTAATGCGCTGGCAGGCGGTATCCAGCTCGTACTTTTCTAGTGAAACCCGGCAGGTGGCAGCGAAATCAAGCACCCGGGCTGGAATGTTTTGTGGAGTCATAAAAATAATACCTGTCGGTCATAGCTGAGTGTTTACTCAATCGTAGCTTTAGAAAACAGAGTGAGCATTTCTTCTATAGAAGGTTTGATAAACAAGTGGTTAAAGAAAAAACAGTATTGAATGTTTTTTTATCACTTATTCGGTACTGTGTTTATGTTTGTGGGTATTGTAAGGAATTATTAGGTTTTTATATGTTGTAAATCAATACGTTAACTCTTTGGTATCCATTAGTTTGGTCTATGTCTGATGCAAACTCTTGATCAGGTATTGCAAGTTCTCTGGCATACACCATGAAATACATAAACAAGAGAGGGTGAAGTATAAAAATGACAATAATCAAAAAATGTAGTAAATCGTTGCTGATTGCCTCGGTGTTTATTTTCACGATAATCAGCAGTTTTGCTTTACAGGCGGGTGAATTAAAACACTTGCCGGATGGGCTGAACTGGATAAACAACAGCGATCAGTCATCATGGGCCGACCCTCAGGCTAAAAAAGGCGGTGTCTTCTATAGCCACATTGATTCCTACCCCCTGAGTCTGCGTCTGGTTGGGCCAAACACGAACGGAACCTTTGCCCGTTATGCGCGTTTAGTAGGGAATGGCACGCCTCTCGTTCAGCTTCAGCCGAACACCCGTGTTTATGTACCAGGCCTTGCCACAGAATGGGCTTTTGCCGGAGACCACAGAACCGTTTATTTCCGGCTGAACCCGCAAGCGCGGTGGTCTGATGGCAAGAAAGTCACGGCAGATGATTATCTGTACACCCTGAAGTTTATGCGCTCCAAGAACATTGTCGCCCCCTGGTACAACAACTATTACACTCAGCGGATTACCGATGTCACCAAGTATGATGATTACACCATCTCGGTCACAACCGGTCAGCAGCACGATGATTTTACCCTGCTGAGTACGGCATCTATTCCTGCACTGCCTGCCCACTTCTATGGTAATGAAGTGCCTGAGGATTACGTCAGACGTTATAACTGGCGGACACCTCCGACTACCGGTCCCTACACATTCGGCCAGCTGAGAATGGGGAATTCTATCGCTCTGGAGCGTGTGAAAAACTGGTGGGCGAAAGACCTCAAGTACTACAAGCATCGTTTTAATGCCGACCGTATTGTTTTCAATGTTATCCGTAATGATGAGGTGGCCTGGCAGCACTTCCTGAAAGGGCAGCTGGATACCTATACACTGATCCTGCCGGAGCCCTGGCATAATCGAATCAATACCAATGCGTTTACCCGATTAAGCGATAACGGATATGTACAAAAGCTGTGGTTCCTCAGCAAAGCTCCTGCAGGCTTGAATGGCTTTTTCCTGAATACTGAAGTGCCGCTGCTCAAGAACCAGAAAGTCCGCGAGGGTTTGCAGTACAGCTTTGACTTTGTGGGTATGTCAGAACGGCTGGCCTTTGGTGAATATCCTCGTATGAATACCCTGGGAGCTAACCACGGTAAGTACACCGACACCACCCTGAAAGCAGCGCCTTATGACCCTGCTCAGGCTCGCAAGCTGTTCGCTGAAGCTGGTTTTACCCGCGTTGACCGTGATGGCACGCTGATGAACAGCGAAGGGCAGCGTCTTGAGCTGTCTGTGCTGTATATGTACGCCTCTCAAGACCGCCGCATGGCCTTTTACAGGGAGCAGGCCAAAAAAGCCGGTGTCGATCTGAAACTGCAGTTCCAGCAAGGGGCAACTGGCTTTAAAGCGGTTCTGGAAAAGAACTTCGAGATTGTGCGGATGGGCTGGACAACCAACCTTATTCCGGCGTACTGGGAGTACTTCGCTTCAGAGAATGCCAAGCCTCAGACCAACAACATCACCATGACCAGAGATGACGAGCTGGACAAGCTGATTGCACAGTATCGCTCCACCATGGATGTCGAAGAAAAGGCTCAGCTCTCCCGAAATATCCAGCAGAGAGTCGCCGAGCTGGCTGTTTTTGTTCCGGGATATGTGAATCCGAACCGCCGGGAAGTGGCCTGGCGCTGGGTGAATGCCCCCTCTTTTGGGGTGACAGAGTTGTCCCAGGGTATTTTCGATATTACGGATGGCCTGTTCTGGATTGATCCTGCCAAAAAGAAAGAGACACTGGATGCGTTCTCTAAAAACAAGAAACTGACTGTTATTCCCGATATGTATGGACCCAATGTCGTGAGTGCTCAGTAACACCATATAGCCGTTCGGGAATAGCTCTCGGGGCTGTTTCCGGACGGGCTACAAAGTTATTAAAGGATGTAGCCGTCATGAGTCATTCAGAAAAGCACTCGGATGAGACTTTGCGGGTCAATAATCTGCAGGTGAATTTTCAGACAGATGAAGGGGAACTGTGTGTACTGAACAATGTCAGCTTTTCGGTCAGGAAAGGGCAAACCCTCGGCATAGTCGGGGAATCGGGGTGTGGTAAAAGCGTCACCTCTCTGGCCATTATGGGGTTATTACCCCAACCCCATGGCAGGATTGTTGAGGGTGAAGTGATTTTTGATGGCGAGGATATTTCCCGGTTTCAGGGAAAGGCAATTCGCGCCATCCGTGGTAACCGGATTGCCATGATTTTTCAGGAGCCGATGACAGCCCTGAGCCCTATTAAAACCATCGCTAAACAGATGTTTGAGGTGTATGAGCTTCATGCACCGGAGCTCTCCAAAGAGCAATGGAAACAGGAAGCCATTGCCATGCTTGGCAAGGCAGGCATTCCTGACCCGGAACGTATTCTCGGGCTGTATCCCTTTGCCTTGTCGGGTGGTATGCGACAGCGGGTTATGATTGCCATGGCACTGGCCTGTAAGCCGGATGTGCTGATTTGTGATGAGCCGACCACAGCACTGGATGTGACCATTCAGGCTCAGCTGCTGGAACTTATGCAGAGCCTGCAAAAAGAAATGGGGATGGCCATCCTGTTTATCACCCACGATCTGGGGGTGATTGCCCAGATTTGTGATGAGGTGGCGGTGATGTATGCGGGAGAAATCATCGAACAGACGGATGTTTACTCTCTCTTTGAGTCTCCCCGGCACCCTTATACCCATGGTTTGGTCAGTTCGATCCCTTCACTGAGAAATACCCCCAAAACCAAACTGAATATTATCGAAGGGCAAGTGCCGGCCCTGCACGAAATGCCATCGGGTTGCCGCTTCAGCAACCGCTGCCCCCATAGTGACGATAACTGTACCCAGCGTGCACCACAGCTGGAATCAGCCGCTACGAACCATCTGGTTGCCTGCCATAAATATAAGGTGCTCTAACTATGTCAAGAGAAGAACTCATCCGTCTGGATGATGTGTGTCAGCACTTTCCCGGCGGTAATATTTTCAGTGGACGTTACTCAGTTAAGGCAGTTGATAAGGTCAGCCTGTCTCTGAAACCCGGGGAAACCCTGGGGCTGGTCGGTGAGTCCGGATGCGGGAAATCAACCCTTGGTCGTACATTACTGCGCCTGTATAAGCCAACCGCAGGTCATGTCCATCTGGGTGACAAGAATATTACCGACCTGTCAGCCAGAAAGTTGCGCCCCCATCGCCGGCATATGCAGATGGTGCTGCAGGACCCGAAAGATTCCCTCAATGCCCGCCACACGATAGGGCTGATTATTGAGGAGCCTCTGGCCATTCATAAGCTGGGGTCGGCCAAAGAGCGCAAGCAGAAGGTGCGCGATATTCTGAAAAAGGTTGGCCTGCCGGAGTCTGTGCTTAATCGTTACCCCCATGAGCTGTCTGGTGGACAGTGTCAGCGGGTGGGGCTTGCCAGAGCGATGATCCTTGAACCGGAATTGCTGGTTTGCGATGAGGCTGTTTCGGCGCTGGATGTTTCCGTGCAATCCCAGATTATCAACCTGCTGCTGGATCTGCAGCGTGACTCCAACCTGGGCATTATTTTTATTTCCCATGACCTCTCCGTAGTGCGCCATGTGTCGGACCGTATCGCGGTGATGTATCTGGGCCGTATCGTGGAGCTGTGCAGCGCTGACCAACTCTACGAGAACCCTCTTCACCCTTATACCCAGGCGCTGTTTTCCGCGATTCCCGAAGCGGACCCCCGAACGCGCAATAAAAAGCGCATCATCCTCGAAGGCGATGTTCCCTCACCGGTGAACCCACCTTCGGGTTGTCACTTTCACAAACGCTGTCGCCATGCTCTGCCCAAGTGCAGGGAAGTCTACCCGGAACTGATTGCAACATCAGGCGGACACAGTGTGGCCTGTCACGTTGTCCATGATCCTGAACAGGGAGGGAACAACTAATGGGAGCCTATTTTTTTAAGCGTTTCCTGCTGATTATCCCCACATTTTTCGGGGTGACACTGCTGATTTTTTCCATGACCCGGGTGCTGCCCGGGGGGCCTGTCGAAACCATGCTGATGCAGGCCCAGATGGGTGGTGACGCGGGTGGCGGATTTTCTACACAAAACGACAGTGGACAGGTGCTGTCGCCCTATCAGATCGAAGAACTGAAAGCATTTTATGGCCTTGATAAACCCATCATGACGGCGTATGTCGAGTGGCTTAATAAAATCGTGCGGCTGGATTTTGGTGAATCCAACCGTTATTACCAGCCTGTGATTGACATGATTACTGAGCGATTGCCTATATCGCTGACCTTTGGTCTTGTTTCGCTGGTGCTGGGTTATCTTATCTCGATACCGTTGGGGATTGTGAAAGCCCTGAAACATAAAACCACTATTGATTTTATCACCTCGCTGGCGGTCTATATTGGCTACGTGCTGCCAACCATGGTGGTTGCTATTGCCCTGTTGACGATCTTTGCCTTCAAGCTGAACTGGTTCCCCCTGGGAGGATTCTACCCCAATAACTATGGAGAACTGACGGGGACATGGGAGCAGATAAAGGGGATTTTCCCACACGTTGTTCTGCCTCTGGCAGCCTATACCGCAGGTTCCTTCGCGTACCTGACCATGCTGATGAAAAATAATCTGATGGATAATATTTCCGCAGATTATGTGCGTACGGCCGTGAGTAAGGGGTTGTCGTTCAATCGTGCTGTTCTGCGCCACGCTGTTCGCAACAGCATCATTCCCATAGCCAGCCAGCTGGGTGGTCTGATTACCGTGTTTTTTGCCGGAAACTTCCTGGTTGAGTTGATTTTTAATATCGATGGTATTGGCCTGATGTCGTACAACGCCATTGTTGAGCGGGATTATCCGGTTGTTATGGGGCAGTTGGCGATTACCGTGTTTTTAACACTGATAGGCAATATTTTGTCGGATGTGATCGTTGCGTTTGTTGACCCACGTGTGAAGTTTGGCAACTGATTAAAGGCTGCGAGTACCATGAATTCATTAACGAAAAAAAAGCTCCAGCGGTTTCGCTCTATCAAACTGGGCTATTACTCATTCATTGTTCTTACTGTTGCCGTTGTTCTCAGCCTGTTTGCAGAGCTGTTTGTGAATAACCGGGCTGTTATGGTGCATTATAACGGCCAGTATTATTTTCCGACCTATACCGCAGTTAACAGTGGCCGAGCCTTTGGGCTGGATTATGACTATGAGGTGAATTACCGCGACCTGAAGCAACACTTTCAGGAGGAAAATAACGGGAACTATGTGATTATGCCGGTAATTCCCTGGGGAGCCTATGAAACGGATTCCATTCCCGGGCAATTCCCTCCCTATCCTCCCAGTCAGCGACATTTGTTAGGAACTGATGGCACCGGGCGGGATCTTCTGGCCAGAGTCGTGTATGGCTTTCGGGTCTGTATCCTGTTCTCCCTGATCGTGATGTTCTTCAACTATCTGCTGGGCATTACAGTAGGCTGCATGATGGGGTACTTTGGTGGGCTGACCGATCTGGTGGGGCAGCGGGTGATTGAGATACTCAGTCAGGTTCCCATGCTTTACGTGATTATGATCCTGTCCAGCGTACTGCAGCCGTCTTTTACTCTGTTTGTCTTTATCGTTGTGCTGCTGGGCTGGCTGAGTAAAACCTGGGTGACCCGTGCCCAGACTTACCGGGAGATGGGGCGAGACTATATTCTGGCTTCCAGAGTGCTGGGTGCGGGGAGCCCGCGGGTTATTTTTTCCCATGTGCTGCCTAATATCCTGTCGACCCTGATCACCATGGTGCCGTTCGATCTGATTGCCGGTATCAGCCTGCTGACATCACTGGATTATCTCGGATTCGGGCTGCCCGCCCCGACACCAAGCTGGGGGGCTCTGCTGCGTGAAGGCACGGAGAATCTGGAATCCATCTGGATTGTCAGTTCCGTCACTATCGCCATGATTGTTGTGCTGGTTATGGTGTCCTTTATCGGTGAAGCGATCCGGGAGGCATTTGACCCAAGGAAGTACACCTATTACCGGTAACACTATATCACTCCCCCTGCTCCTGATTGGACTTATGGTGGTTTTCCCTTAGTCTGTTCCGGAGACAGAGCTTTCAGGTTTCGGGGGAGTGACCTTATGGCACAGAATAAAAACCAGACTGTAACCGACGAATACGCAAGATTACGTCAAAATGTGCGCTTGATGGGGGAGTTGCTGGGTAATGCCATTAAGGGGCAGCAGGGGGAGGTATTCCTCGAAAAAATTGAGCAGATTCGTCACCTTTCCAAAACCGCACGGGCCGGTGATGACGAGGCCGCCCAGCAGCTTCTGGATTATCTCCATGGGCTGCCGGATAACGAGTTGCTACCGGTCACCCGGGCTTTTACCCAGTTTCTCAACCTTGCAAATATCGCCGAGCAGTATCACACCGTTTCCCGCCATAAAGAGCAACTCGACGGCGCGGAAGATACCCTGAATCAACTGTTTTCACGGCTGGAATCCCAGGGTGTTGATGCCGAAACCATCCATCGGCATGTGGATGAAATGGCGGTAGAACTGGTGCTCACTGCCCATCCTACGGAAGTCACGCGCCGCACGGTGATACAGAAGTTTAATGGTTTAACCCGCTGCCTGGCTCAGCTGGACCGAACAGACCAGCTGCCTCGGGAGCGGCAGGAAACCGAAACCCGCATGCAGCAGCTGGTGAGCCAGATATGGCATACCCGGGAGATCAGAGACAGTCGGCCTACCCCGGAGGATGAATCCCGATGGGGTTTTGCCACGGTTGAGTATTCTCTGTGGCGTGCTGTGCCCCGTTTTTTGCGAAAACTGGATCAGCGCCTGCAAGAGAAAACCGGCAAAGGCCTCTCCACCAATGCCATGCCTGTGCGTTTCTCCACCTGGATGGGAGGCGACAGGGATGGTAACCCCAATGTCACTGCCAGGGTTACGGAACGTGTTTTACTCAACGGGCGATGGATGGCGGCGGATTTGTTTATCCGGGAGCTGAAAGATCTCGCGAATGAACTCTCTATGCCCGGGAATAACGACTGCAGTAAAGAGCTGAATAACCTGACGGCCGGTGCCTCAGAGCCTTACCGTTTTGTGCTCCGTGAGTTGCGCCACAGACTTAAGAAAACCCGTGACTGGTGTGAAGCCCGGCTCAACGGCCAGACAGGGGATGACTCAGATATTCTCAGTCGGGATGAAGAGCTGATTATCCCCCTGCAAATCTGCTACGAGTCTCTGTGCAATTGCGGGATGGAGCTGATTGCCAATGGTGCCCTGCGGGACCTGCTCTGGCGGGCACGATGCTTCGGCCTCGGACTTGTACGGCTGGATATCCGTCAGGAAGCGGCGCGACATACCCAGGTGCTTTCGGAGTTGACCCAGTATCTGGACTTACCGGACTTTGACCGGGCCACAGAAGATGAGCGCCAGGCTTTCCTGCTGAAAGAGTTGAGTAGCCCGCGGCCACTGCTGTCTCCCCGCTGGCACCCTTCGCCGGAATCCCAGGAGGTTCTGGATACCTGCCGGGTGATTGCAAGTCAGGAGCCTGAACGACTGGGGCCTTATATTATCTCCATGGCCAGTAAGCCCTCGGATGTGCTGGCTGTGATTCTGCTACTCCGTGAGTGCGGTTGCCCCTTTGATATGCCAGTAGCGCCTCTGTTTGAAACACTGTCTGATCTGGATCAGGCGAAAGACAGTATTGAGCAGCTGCTGAATGTGCCCTGGTATCGTGACTATTCTGCTGACAAACAAATGGTGATGGTGGGCTACTCCGACTCTGCCAAGGATGCCGGGCAGATGGCCGCTGCCTGGGCGCAATATCGTGCTATGGAAGGGCTGACGGAACTGTGTAAGGAAAAGGGCGTAAGCCTGACGCTGTTTCATGGTCGCGGTGGTACCGTTGGCCGTGGAGGTGGGCCAGCTCATCAGGCGATTCTTTCCCAGCCCCCCGGTTCAGTGAATGGTCACTTGCGGGTGACGGAACAGGGGGAGATGATTCGCTTTAAGTTTGGCTTCCCCCGTATAGCCGTGGAAAGCCTGTCTCTCTATTTCAGCGCTACGCTGGAAGCGACTCTTTTGCCACCACCGGCACCAAAAGATAAGTGGCGGGAGATGATGAATCAGCTCTCTGCCGACTCTTTGAAAGTGTATCGGGGCATGGTGCGGGAAGAGCCGGAGTTTGTACCGTATTTTCGTTCAGCCACACCGGAGCTGGAACTAGGCTTACTGCCTTTAGGCAGTCGACCCACCAAGCGCAAGCCCGACGGTGGTGTGGAAAGCCTGCGGGCGATTCCGTGGATTTTTGCCTGGAGCCAGAACCGCTTAATGCTCCCTGCATGGCTGGGCAGCGGCGAGGCTTTGAGAAAGGTGGTTGAGCGTGGTCAGGAGCCTTTGCTGCAGGAGATGGTGGCTAACTGGCCCTTCTTTCGGGCGCGTCTGGCCCTGCTGGAAATGGTGTATCTGAAAACCGATACGGATATCGCCCGTTATTACGATAAGCTGCTGGTACCGGATGACTTGAAACATCTGGGTGAAAAGCTCAGAACTATGCTCAGTGATGCCATCGATATCACTGTAACCCTGAAAGGCGGCGCCTTGTTAGGGGATGAACCCTGGGTACGAAAGGCCATTGAACTGCGCAATCCTTACTCAGACCCTTTGCACTACCTTCAGGCGGAGTTGCTGTATCGCGGCCGTTCTGTTCCGGAAGCGGCGACAAAAGAGCGAGATCAGGCACTGATGGTCACCATCACCGGCATCGCGGCCGGTATGCGCAATACCGGGTAGAAACTTGAGTTGACGGGGCTGGGTGTGTATTGTTGCGCGTTTGAGCTCTGTCAGAGGGTTTTCTTCTGACGGTCAGGATTTATCCAGGAGCATAATTCATGCGTGTGATTCTGCTGGGCGCTCCAGGCGCAGGCAAGGGAACTCAAGCTCGTTTCATTACTGAGCAATACGGTATTCCACAGATATCCACTGGCGACATGCTGCGCGCAGCCATCAAGAATGAAACCCCACTGGGTTTAAAAGTAAAGGCCGTTATGGACGCCGGTCAGCTGGTGTCTGACGACATCATCATTGACCTGGTAAAAGAGCGTATTGCTCAGGATGACTGCGCCAAAGGTTTTCTGTTCGACGGATTTCCTCGCACCATCCCTCAGGCTGAAGCACTGGTGGAAGCGGGTGTGGATATCGACCACGTTCTGGAAATCGCCGTTGAAGATGAAGACATCGTTAAGCGTATGAGCGGTCGTCGTGCCCACCTGGCCAGCGGTCGTACTTACCATGTCGTTTACAACCCACCCAAGCAGGAAGGTATCGACGATGTAACCGGCGAGCCTCTGGTTCAGCGTGATGACGATCAGGAAGACACTGTTCGCAAGCGTCTGTCTGTTTACCATGAGCAGACCAAGCCTCTGGTTGGTTTTTACAACGATCTGGCAGAAAAGAATGGCACTGTGAAGTACCATGCCGTTGCGGGTGTCGGCTCCGTTGAAAGCATCACCAAGGCGGTACTGGCTGCACTGAGCGAGTAATTTCAGACTCGTTTAAGTCTTTATGAAAAAACCGCTCAGGGGTATCCTTGAGCGGTTTTTTGTTACTTTGAATCCCTATCTGATTTTGATCCCATGGCACTGATTCTTGCGCTTGATACTGCGACTGAAGCCTGCTCCGTCGCCCTGAATGATACCTCCGCAAACGGCGGGAAAGGTGAGGTTCAGGAGATCTACGAAGTGATTCCCCGTCAGCACAGTCAGCGACTGCTGCCGATGATTGATGAGCTGCTGACGGCACAGGGTGTGTCCCGCAGTCAGATTGATGCTATTGCCTTTGGTCGTGGGCCGGGGGCATTCACCGGTGTGCGTATTGCGACAGGTGTCGCACAGGGATTGGGCTGGGCTCTGGATTGCCCGGTGGTTCCTGTGTCTACCCTTGCGGCACTGGCGCAGCAGGCTTACCGGGAGCAGGGCGCTGCACAGGTTTTGTCGGCCATTGATGCCCGCATGGATGAAGTGTACTGGGGCGTGTTCTCTGAAAATAATGGCCTGATGGTGCCGGTGCAGGATGAAGTGGTCTGTGCACCGGAGCTGACGGGCAAAAGCCTGCCGGAGGGCTGGCAGGGAAAGGCGACAGGCATTGGCTCTGGCTGGATCTACCGTGATCGTATGGATGTAACTCTGGCGAATGAAATAGCCGACACCTTCCCCCATGCCGCTGATATCGCAGTGCTGGCGGCCCCCATTCTGGCAGCAGGGGATGCTGTGCCAGCCTCCCAGGCGCTGCCTGTCTACCTCCGCGATAATGTGGCACTGAAAAAGAGCGAGCGTTAATGGACTCCCTACAACTCTTTATTCTTGCGGTGATCCAGGGCATCACCGAATTTCTGCCGGTATCCAGCTCCGCACATCTGGTCTTGCCATCCCAGCTGCTGGGCTGGCCGGATCAGGGGCTGACCTTTGATGTGGCTTTGCATCTGGGCACGTTAACGGCGGTATTACTCTACTTCCGTAACGACCTGCAGGGCATCGTAAAAGACTGGTGCCTCAATACCGTGGGTAAAGGCCCGAAAACTGTGAACAGCCGACAGGGCTGGTATCTGATCTGGGCAACGGTGCCTGCGGTGATCTTTGGTGGCCTTGTGAGTGTAACCGGTGCCGATGATGCGATGCGCTCAACCGCCGTGATAGCAGCCACCACGCTGATTTTCGGTTCCTTGCTTGGTTTTGCGGATCGCCGTAAGAACCTGACTCAGCCTCTGGAAAAACTCACCTTCAAGCAAGCCATGATTATGGGTTTTGCTCAGGCACTGGCGATTATTCCCGGCACCTCCCGTTCCGGTATTACCATGACTGCTGGTTTGATGATGGGGCTGACTCGTGATGCTGCGGCCCGTTTCTCCTTCCTGATGTCTATCCCCATTATTGTGGCCGCTGGCACGTTGATGATTCTGAAGCTGGTGAGCTCCGGTGAAGTGATTCACTGGGGTGAGCTGGCCATGGGCTTTGCGGTGTCTGGTATCAGTGCCTATCTCTGTGTGCATTACTTCCTCGCGATTATCAATCGCATCGGCATGATGCCTTTTGTGATCTATCGCCTGCTGCTGGGCATTGTGTTGTTAGGCGTTCTGTTTGTCTGAACGGTAAGGTGTAAACGTGGGTACATCCCAGCTCGATATTTCTATTCTCCAAACCCCTGAGTGTGATGTGGAGAAACTGGAGAGTCTCAAACACGACACAGGTTTGTCAGTTATTGAAGCGGACAGCCCCAAAGCCATTCGTCACCAGCAGCTGATTCTCTGGTACAGCCCAAACGGCTTGGCCTTGCAGCAAACCGGTAAAGGGGCACCCGGCCCTGTGATTGTAGATTTTGTTGGCGGCGCTGTAGGCCATCGTCGTAAGTTTGGTGGCGGTAAGAGTCAGTCGATTGTGAAAGCCGTAGGGGTTGCTGATACTTCCCGTCAGCTTCATGTTCTGGATGCGACAGCAGGTTTGGGGCGGGATGCTTATGTGCTGGCAACCCTCGGCTGCCATGTCACCATGATTGAACGATCGCCTGTTGTGCGAGCTTTGCTGACCGATGGTTTGAGTCGTGCAGCAGAGGATGCTGAAACAGGAGTGATTGTTTCCCGCATGGAGCTGGCATCCGGCCATGCTCTCGAGTTAATGAATCAGTTTATTGATGGGGATCGTCACTTTGATGTCGTGTATCTGGACCCGATGTTTCCACACCGGGACAAGTCTGCGGCAGTTAAAAAGGAAATGGTTTTGTTCCAGAACCTGCTGGGGCCGGATGGTGATGCCGATGATTTGCTGGCACCTGCATTAAAGCTGGCTCAACACAGGGTTGTGGTCAAACGCCCGAAAAAGGCTCCCGATCTGAATGAACAGGAGCCTGGTTACAGACTGGAAGGGAAATCCGGACGGTTTGATATTTACCCTCTTAAAAAACTTTAACTCACTCGCTACTTTCTACTTAGAGCTGCTGCTTTGTGAAGAACAAGACTGGGAAAGTAGGGGGTGTAGTGTTCTTGCAGTACGTCCAACGTCTGTATGACCTGCTTCATCCTGTCCTCTTTTTTCTTGGCAGAGAACATTTTCTTATTGGGTTTATGCACTTCTCTGTCACTTTTACGGACAGGGAGGTCAGGATTTCTGAAGTACTCCAGTGTGGTAATCGCATCGGTGTTGCACTGCGGTAGATAGGGATCGTCGATACCCTCGAAATAAGTCATGGCACTTCTGACTTCTGAGAGATGTGAAGACAGGGTTACTATATTGTCTTTCATCAGTTTATTGGAATCGCTCACTGCGGCCCACTGATTCAGACCGTCATAGACTCTCTGGAGCTGTGTACTGGTTTCCCGGGGGATGCTTAATGGGGAATCATCGACAGTAAATAATGGGGGCAATGGGGATGCTCGCAGAGTGCTTAAGAAAGCTTTCATCCATTCTGGGAGTTCATCATGACCATAAGTATAAAGTTGCTGAATGTATTGACTGGCAACAAGCTGTTGATGCGAATCTTCTGTTACTGCAGTAAGGCCCTCTTTATGTACGGGGGGCATAGGAGGAAGTGGTAAGCCAGCCAAGTTCTCCCAGTATTCGGCCAGGAAAATGTAGGGAAGTAAGTTCTTAACACCCATGATAATCTTCCAGACCTCTCCTACGGTATTTTGCGGAAAACCATTGACGCTGACTGTGACAGGAAGAGAAGGGAGGGGTGACTGACACATTTTCCTCACTGCTACGCTTCGATCCATATAGAGTTGCCACTTTTTCTGATCAAAATGGTGAAGCTCATCCATATAAAAACTGCTGTAAAAGGGGCTGGCCTGGTTTCGGGTGTAATGCGCCATCACCTTGAATACTGCTTCTATAGCATCACACACCTGCTTTTTTACCATTCCAGACCTCATGAGCTTATTTCCAGGCTTGGTAAAATCAATACCAGTGGCATCATATTCATCGAGCCACCGAAACAGTGTTTCTCCATGTTCATTGAAATCGGGGAAAAAGTTATCAAGGGCGTTATAAATCATAGAGTCGTTGGAGGATATGTTTGCCAACCTCATGATGACGGGCGTAGGTTCCCTGCTAAGATGCCCAAAAAGCAGGTTGCTGGTTTTGCTACTGAAAAGTTGAGCAATCGTGTTAATAACCCATCTGGGCTGGTGTCTGCCTGTTGTTCTGCTTAACAACGCAAAAGATAATGTATACAGAAAGCGGGCGCTGCATAGAGGCTGGCCGAGTACGCTGGCTTGAAGGCTGAGGGATGATGTGTGCATGGTCAGGGAATCAACACTGGACATTTCCAAGATAGGTTCATCCCTGGTACTTGAGTGAGTGCTGCTGACTGAAGTGTGAGTTGGGGGATACTTCCTTTCCATAGGCATACTATCACTGTGATAACCCTGAGAAGCTGGACTGGTAGTACTTACCGATGATGTGCTAAGAGACTGTCGGGATGAAGAAGGTGAACTATTTGTAGCCTCAGAGTGGTCGGATGTGTTTCGGGATAGGCCAGTGGTATGCATTATTCCGGAATGGGTGTTTAATTTGACCGTCCAGCTCTCTTCAACAGTGATATCTGGTGCAGGAATGTAGAAGTAGCCGAACCGGTCGATGGCTGTGATCAATGGAAGAGTTTCTGTTGTTCCATCAATAAACAGGGTAGGGGTGGCCAGAGATGGGGATGATGAAGCCTGGCTCTCAGTGAGCAGAGTATGATACACCTCACCTGAGACAATTAATGAGGTGAACCATATATAAGTAGGTTGAGAGTTTTTCGGCCCTTTGCTGGGAGGGGGAGCATCAATATGAAGGGGTATCTCTCTGTCATCATCTCGCATGAAGAATGTCAGCACATAGGTTCTTTTGTCTTCGTCGCATCTCCTGGCCGATATAAGGGAAACTCGTGTTGAATTAAAAACTGGTATATCAATAGTTGACGTAAACGAGGCCGAATCAGGATTCTGTTGTTTGGAATGGTTCCGTGTTCCAACAAATAGCAAGGGTGGGCTGCTTTGTTCCTGCATCACATCTTCAAATGAAAGCTCGTCTAAGCTTTTTTGTTCATGTAAAAGTGCCTCTGCGCTTTTGAGCTGAGCACTGAAAACCAGAGTGCTGTGATTAGAATAGTAAACGGCAGGAACGTATCCAGATATACCATGAGCAAGCTGTGATAGCAGAGAAAAAACAAGCAAGGCACAA
>NZ_SMME01000591.1:0-317 GCF_009711465.1 Parendozoicomonas verongulae
ACAGCACAAGCCATTTTTGGTTCCACACCTCCCTTCTTTCCGGCCGGCCTGATCGCTGAGGACAAACACGATGCGAAAACAATGGTCCGGCTACTTACATGACTGCATGTGTTTCATATATTCTCTGTACTTAGAGTACTGAGATACTGTCAGTATCCAGTTTCAGTCCATTGATAAATTCCTGTGCGATAGCCGTCAAATCGTTATTATCAAGAACCAGAGCATCATGGGATCGGAAAGCTGCTCTGATGTAGCCCTTGTGCGTGCCCCACGGATACTGACTTGTTACCTTCGTCATAAGCGCGTTTAACTCAGCT
>NZ_SMME01000591.1:575-1746 GCF_009711465.1 Parendozoicomonas verongulae
CGAGTGAGGAGTATGGTGTCCCACTTGATGATTCCCATGTCCGACTTGATTACCAAGCCAACAGGCAGTTATCCCCCCACCATTAACATGAGCTGTCTGATA
The DNA here is from genome assembly GCF_009711465.1 of Parendozoicomonas verongulae. Lineage (GTDB taxonomy): Bacteria > Pseudomonadota > Gammaproteobacteria > Pseudomonadales > Endozoicomonadaceae > Sansalvadorimonas > Sansalvadorimonas verongulae. Next base: position 678 of record NZ_SMME01000591.1, read on the forward strand.
CACATAATCTGCGAAAGTTTTTTTAATAAGCTCAGAGTATTTATGAGAAATAACGACTAACCGTTCACGCAATACCTCTTTGTCAGGGCGATGTTGGCAATAATGCTCACTGAGCTCATCAGCTTTCTTCTTCAAGCTTGTATTATTCCACAAGGGAGCTCCAAGCAGAATGACAGAGCGGTACTGACCAACTCTGGTTTTGAATACAGAAAAAGCAGGGAGACCGGTGAATAACCTGCCAATATCAGGAATACCTCGCGGCTCCTCTGTCCAGGAGGGTGCCAGATTATCTATTTTCAGGCCGTCTTCCAGCGTGGGTGAATACCCACTGTACACTGGCAGGGTTAAGGGTGAAACAGAGCCCAGTATCTGCTTGATGTAAAAACTCTTATCTCTTTTCCTACCCAAAAAATGGACATACCAGTTTTTCAGGAGTCGTTGTACCAATGGTTTAAGCTCGTTGACAGCGTCCAGCTTTTCCAACAGGTCATGAAGTGTCTCTGCTCTACTATCAAAGCAATTGGCCGGTTCAAACCAATTTTGTTGAATAGCGACCTGAGCAATGGCTCTAAAATGAGGTGAACAGATGCTCAGAGGGCCGAGTATACAGGCCATGGAATATAGCCAGTCGCTGTGGCTGACCAGGCCGCTCTGGACCATTTTTCCGTGTAAGTCCTGAAGCTCTTGCAACACAATATCAACAGGTTGATCCGAACGAACCAAACCACCTACCGCCAAAGCGAGTGGACTAGTGTAACTGAACCAGTTGCCTAACAAAGAACATTCCTCGAGACTTGGTTTGTCCACATGTTTTAAGAACTCACACCCCAGGACAAAGGCGTTACTGTCTGCCTTCTTCTCCCAGAGATTTTTTATAATATCGTCGATTTTTAGAGTGGATGCCGCATCTGTCGGTAATGCTGTACCTCCCTGTACTGACTCAGTAAGTTTTTCCTGACTAATTCCAAGAGCCTTTGCCAGTGCGGTCATCTTTTCAGGACTCATACTCCTGAGTGACTGAGACATCCACTGACTGCTGCCAGTCAACGCCAGCCCGGACACGACAGAC
>NZ_SMME01000512.1 GCF_009711465.1 Parendozoicomonas verongulae
TCAGGCTCATTTCTGGATTGGAGAATACTTCCTAAGCTAGACAGCGTTTAACACAAAAAGTTCATCCGTGGATGGGGCCACTTATGAGAGAATAGCAGGCCGATTTCACTGAAAACCGTCACCTTTAAAGCGTACAAGGAAGGGGGCGGCATATTACCGCCTCCCCTCTCTTTAATGTGGCTTCCTATCATCCAGCGCCCCGCTGCTTAACCAGGCTTTGCGGCCTGCCAGCCACTTGCTCTCCTGCTCTTGATGTTCGCGAGCCTTCTCACAAATAGCGTCAAGCTCTTCTTCAGTGATGCCGCCCTTATCGTCTACCTCTTCACGCTCAAGGCTGGCTTTAATCTCCATGGCTAGCACAGTAGGCACGGCCATACCCTCACGTTCCAGAATGCGACCTGCCTCAATAGGCGTGATTTCGCCGCTGCTGAGTTGGTCGATCACATGGGCCTGTAATGCGATTTGTTCATGGCGCTTGATCCTCAGCCCACCGTGCAGCTTGAAGAGTGCAGTCTCAAGGCTTTCAACACGGGCAATCTTCCGATCAACGATGCTCCCGGTATCTGGGCGCTTCTTTATCCACTTCTGTCCGTTCAGCGGGTTTCCCTCTTCCCCGTCGAACATCTCCCAACCTTCCAGGGTAAGTGGTGAATGGTTAAGTGCGGCTTCAGCCTCTTGCCCGGCTGCTATTAGTTTGTCGAGTTCCTGAGCGTCAGCATCTCGGGCAACAGCACGCTTTAGGAGGACGCGAGACAGAGCAAGCTCCTGTTCCAGTTGCTGGGTCATTCCAAGAAAAGAGTCGTATAACCCCTGCTCTTCCTCTGACAGCTCCGAGCGGTAGATGCCATGGGTGACTGCATTGGTGTTATTAAGGGGAGCGCCTGCACCGGGACGATTGCCACCCCAACTTGATTGTTTTTCAAAGTGGGGAGAGTGACACTCTTCCGCCTCCACCGTGCGTGAGGTTTTTCTACTCTCATCCCTTGTGGCTCTAGGATTAGCGCAACCTTCAGGCTCTTCAACCTTGTCACTTTTGGGAGTGGCGGAAATGTCACTTTTGTCACTTTCAAGAGTGACATTTTTTGTTTTCGGGAGTGACACTTTTTTAGCGCCTGACCGGGAAAGCATGGTGCGTGT
>NZ_SMME01000715.1 GCF_009711465.1 Parendozoicomonas verongulae
CTGGATTCAAGCAATAAGTGCAATCGACTGTCCAGCCTAACTCAAAGTATTTTTGGTTAGGTAAAATGCGCATGAAAAATAAGTTCTGTTTCAATTGATTTTAAATATGACCCCTCTTAAATACACGGGCATGGATGTATATAATATTGCCTTATCTGTAAGCTGTGCGGATGAGGATTATGGAAAGCAAAAGGAAGCTAACCGAACGTGACATCTGCACCAAGTTCATAACCCCCGCTATCCAGCAGGCAGGCTGGGACATTCACACCCAAATCCGCGAAGAAGTCACCTTCACCGCTGGTCGCATCATCGTCCGTGGCAAGCTCCACACGCGCGGCAAGAAGCGTCGGGCGGATTACGTCCTGTACCACCAGAAGAACCAACCCATCGCCATCATAGAGGCCAAGGACAACAAGCACAGTCTCGGTGCAGGTATGCAGCAGGGACTGGCCTACGCCGATGCACTGGATGTGCCGTTTATCTTCTCCAGCAATGGAGATGGATTCCTGTTCCACGACCGCACCGGCCAAGGTGGCCAACTTGAAACTGAACTGACCCTGGATGAGTTCCCATCCCCCGAAGAGCTGTGGCGACGTTACTGCGCCTACAAGGGCCTGGACGAGCCTGCCAGCCAGACAGTCTCTGTACCCTACTATGACGATGGCTCAGGCCGCACACCTCGTTACTATCAAGCCAACGCCATCAACCGCACGGTGGAAGCTGTCGCCAAAGGTCAGAAGCGTGCCCTGCTGGTGATGGCGACGGGTACCGGCAAAACCTACACAGCCTTCCAGATCATCTGGCGACTGTGGAAGAGTAAATCCTGGCAACCGAAAGGTGCAGGCAAGCCCAAACGCATTCTGTTTCTGGCCGACCGCAATATCCTCGTTGACCAGACCAAGAACAACGACTTCAAGCCCTTCGGCTCCGCCATGACCAAGATCAGCAAGCGGAAGGTCGACAAGTCCTACGAAGTCTACCTGTCGCTTTATCAGGCCGTCACCGGCAACGAAGAAGAGAAGAACATCTACAAACAGTTCTCACCAGACTTCTTCGACCTGATCGTGATTGACGAGTGTCACCGTGGCAGCGCCAGAGAAGACTCCGCATGGCGCGAAATACTGGAATACTTTTCGGCTGGCACCCACATCGGCCTCACAGCCACGCCAAAAGAGACAGAAGAAGTTTCCAACATCGACTACTTCGGCAAGCCCATCTACTGCTACTCACTGAAGCAGGGTATCGAAGACGGCTTCCTGGCACCCTACAAGGTGGTGCGGGTGGATTTCGATATCGACCTGAAAGGCTGGCGACCACGGAAAGGCCAGATCTTCACCAAGGGGCAATCCACCGAACACACCTGGTACTACGAGCACCCGTACCCGGCAGGCTATAAAAACTACAGCAAAACCCGCCCGATGAAGTTTGAAGAGTTCAAACCGGAGATGGCCTGGTGGGGTAACGAAGAAGACGGCTTTGCCAGCCGTGAGCAGAACGAGCAGGCGTGGAAGGTTTCCATTGATGAAATCAAAGCTCGCAACTACAACCTCGATATCAAGAACCCTCACATCAGTGAGCAGGTGAGTCACAACCCGAACGAGCTGCTGCAGGCTTACGCCGACCAGCAACAGGAAATGATGGCTATTCGGCAGCAGTTAAAGGATATTCTCGGAAAGGCACTGAATCCTTCTCTGGAGCAAAGCTAATTATGGCGGCCGATGATATTGCCATTTTCCAAAGTCAGCAGGGTGAGATAGAAGTCCGTCTGGAGCGGGATACCGTCTGGCTGAATCAGGCGCAGATGATCACCCTGTTTGAGCGGGATCAGTCGGTGATCTCCCGGCATATCAATAACGTCTTTCGGGAAGAGGAGCTGGAGCGGGAAAGCAATATGCAAAAAATGCATATTAGTGGCTCCGACAAGCCCGTAGCCCTGTATTCTCTGGATGTGGTGATCTCCGTGGGGTATCGGGTCAAGTCCCGGCAGGGTGTCCGGTTCCGCCAATGGGCTACCCGTACCCTCAAGGAACACCTGACCCGTGGCTACACCATCAACCAGCAGCGATTTGAAGACAATGCCCGTGAGCTGGAAGCCGCCCTGAAGCTTATCCGCAAGGCTGCGACCACACCGGAACTGCACGCCGAAACCGGGCGAGGCCTGGTAGAGATTGTCAGCCGTTACACTCAGACACTCCTCTGGCTGCAGCGTTATGACGAAGGTTTGCTGAACGAACCGTCTGGCCAGCCCGGTGGCACCCTGCCCAGTGAACAGCAGGCCATGGCCGCACTGCTGAGCCTGAAGCAGAACCTGATGGAAAGAAAGGAAGCCACCGACCTGTTTGCCAAACCCCGTGGTGATGGTCTGGGCGCCTTGCTGGGAAACCTCGATCAAACCGTCTTCGGTGACCCCGCCTACCCTACACTCGAAAGCAAAGCCGCCCACCTGCTCTATTTTGTGGTGAAAAACCACCCCTTTACGGATGGCAACAAACGCAGCGGAGCCTTTCTGTTCGTAGACTTCCTTAACCGCAATAACCGCCTGTTTAACGGTGAGGGTGAACCAGTCATCAACGACACCGGTCTGGCGGCACTGACCCTGCTGGTTGCCGAATCCGACCCCAAACAGAAAGACCCCCTGATCCGCCTGATTATGAATATGCTGGCCTGCGAGACCGTGTAATGAACCCTGAAGCTCCTCTTGAAAACCTTCTTGAACATATTGATGTGTGGACTGGCAGCTACACCACCAAATCCACCGCAGGCCGGGGCAAAGGCAACAAGTTAAACCGTAGTTTCTCAATAAGTGCTGGAATGAGAAGAACCCCAGTCAATCGTCTACTTTCTTTACATGACTTTTTCAGTGCACGACGGACTGCCACCGGATCTGCTTGAGAAGCTTCTGAAGTTCATCACCCGACAGCAAGAGCAGATTACTCAGCAGCAAGAACAGATTATTCAGCTACAAGGGCAGGTCAAAGCGCTTGAGGCTGAGATTCGTCGACTGAAAAAATTGCCCCCAAAACCGGATATAAAGCCCAATACCAAGCCACCCGATGACAACACTGGAGCAGAGGGCAACGATACAAGTGATCCTGAGACCTCAAAGAAACGTAAGGTAAAAAAGCCTAATGAGAAGACGCGAGTTAAGCCTGTTGCTAACCCGGGGACATGATCAGTTCCATGCCGAAAAAGATGAACTGCTAACGACAGGCCTTCGCTGTTCGAGTTACATCCAGACAGACGACACCGGAACGAGGCATAAAGGGCAAAATGGTTATTGTACCATCATCAATAACGAGTCCTTTGCCTGGTTTGCCAGCACAGGCAGCAAGAGCCGGGAGAACTTCCTGAGCTTGCTACACCGGCCATGGCGAACCTACACATTGACAGAAAATGCCATAGCCTATCTGGAGGGGCGCAAGTACCCTGAAAAGTGGCTGCGCGTGCTCAGGCCTTATCTCGGAGTGACTTTCCTGGACCATGATGCCTGGCAAGCCTGCATGAAAGAACAAGGCTTGACGGGAGAGAAGCGTTGCAGACAGGCCAGCGAAGCCTTGATTTATGCCAGCTTGATAGAGCATGGTGCAGGCCACCTGACCACCTTCAGCGATGGCGCACGTCAGTTCGATGTTTTCAAACACAGTCAGTGCTGGATTCATGCAGAACGAGGACTGGCTAAAATCCATCCGGTTAATGATCAGCAAGCCATGGCGCAAAAGTGGTGCAGGACATGGTTCTGGGCCATTTACGATGACCTGAAAGCCTTCAAGTCTGAGCCCGACGAAGAAAAGGCACAGAAGGTATTGCAGGGTTTTCACGCGCTTATCCAGACGAAAACGTGTTGTGAGGCTCTTCAGGACGCACTGTCAGGACTGGCATTGATCGAAGAAGAGTTATTGTTGGTTCTGAAAGACCCGGGCTTACCGCTGCACAACAACCTGAGCGAGAGCCAGATACGGGAATATGTGAAGCGACGAAAGGTCAGTGGTGGGACGCGAAGCGATGCGGGGCGGCAATGTCGCGACACCTTTGCCAGCCTGAAGAAGACGTGTCGCCTGTATGGTCTCTCATTTTGGAATTATTTGACTGACAGGTTAACAGGCGATGGACTGTTCCCAAGGCTGTCGGGCTTGATTGAAAGTGCCTGTCGCAGTGTGCCTTGTGGGCTTTCCAGTAGTTATTGAGAAACTACGCCAAAGCTGCATAATGATCCGTTAACCAAAAAGGCTGGCACAGGTCAACCATTAAAAACTGCGCTATCGAGTGTCAGCGAATGGGTATGTCAAAGAGTATTTTTTGTAGAGTTCCTTATACCGTTTTGAAATGGTAATGCCATTGAAAGCACGGTTGGAAATATTGGATGTTTCTAACTAACTGTTCCATAAAGATTTTCTTTTTCTTCACTTTTTAGGTACATAAATACATATCAAAAGTGTTATTACCCTATTGTGGTTAACATATATATTAAATTATAGTATGCCTCATCAAGTGGGGCTTATGGGATCATATAGGGCAAAGTGGAAAATTCGGAAGAAGTAGACAAGAGCTTTCTCCCTGAAGAACTGCGTCACTTGGACATAGCTCATAGAGGTAGTAGGTATACCGTTTTGTATTGCGAAGGAGCCAAAGATACATATGAAAGTGCTCTTGGGCATATCCCTAAAGGAAGGCAGTCATCTATAAAAGCAAGGCTGCGAGCTCTATTGAAGCGTTTATCTGATGGAAACAGGCTCTCTCAGGATAACTTCCCCCAGGAGGCAAATCTCCCGGGCAAGGGTAATGGAAGGTTTAGAGCCTTAAAAAAAATCCCGATAAGGGTTTATATGTGGTTATCGAAAAGATACCCAAGTATATATTTTATTAGCCACTGTATTTTCAAAAATAAAAATGAATTGGCTGAAGCAGATAAAAAAATAGTCTGCAATAACTGGCGCAAACTGGAAGAAGGGTGATTAAATATGAGTAACTTTCTTGACGATTGGGCACAGTCATCAGAAAAAAATAAGAAAATCTGCGCCCGCGAAAATTTAATTATGAATGTTACAGAGGACATTCTTATCCATATGGAGGATGAGAATATCAGCAAGCGTGATCTCGCTAAGAAGCTTGGGAAAAGTCCTGCTTATGTTTCTCAAATACTTAGTGGCGCAAGAAATATGACACTTCGTACTCTGTCTGATATATGTTTTTCTCTTGGATTAACTCCTTCATTGTCGTTTGCATATGAAGATGGAAACCAGTTGTCTGTAAAAGAAGCGGCTTCCAGTCATCAGTGGCAGAAAAGCGATAGTGATCATTTAATAGTGGATAATGTGTATTACCTTAAAAAATGGGGAAAGAAAGGCTCCTCTACTCCAAGCGCGGGGCTATCCTCTGGGAAGTCAGAAAGTTGCGGGTTAGGTAGCAATCAACTGAGATATGCCGGTCAATGAACAAAGAAGATACACTTTCAGAAGTCTCTAAGCACCTAAACCCAATAGCAGTGCTATTAAGAGGTGGTGGGCTTTTGGTGTCAGATGATGCGGAAGAGGCTATTTCAGAAAAGCATTTATCTTCTGAGACATTTAAGGCCTTTACTCGCTACTCAACGGATGAGTCTAGCCCACAAGAGCAAGGGGATAGGTTTAGATACCGATTCGAGTATGAGATGGGAGTTCGGCTTGTTGATGAGTCCCTAAGCTCAGAAAGTAGTGATTTTGCAAAAGTAGTTATTGAGGCAAAGTTTGAAGCTCAGTACACGTCTAACCAGTGCTTTGATGATGAGAGCTTGTCTACTTTTGGAAAACTGAATGCTGAGTACCATATCTGGCCTTATTGGAGGGAGTATGTTCAAAGTGTATGTCAGCGTGCTGGTATTCCGGTGATATCAATTGGTTTAAATAGAGGATTTATGAAGGCCGTACAGAAAGATTCAGAATCGTAAGAAGTATTCAATGTCATGAAGTTGGATGGAGGTACTATTTATATTGTTAATCCTATTCATGGCTGAGACTTAACTAGCCATGAACTCTTCAGGTTGCATGGCTTTCCTTTTTCGGAGTGCCTGTGAATAATCAGGACAAGCAGCAATTCTGTGAGGCTCTCAATCAGTACCTAATGAAGCGCTTCCAGTACAAAAGAAAGCCTGCCTACATATCGCTCCAGAGTGGCCTAATCGCTGCAAAGCGAAAGCTGTTTGACCTGTATCTCCGATGGTTGCCAGGGGAAACAGAGTGGGGAAAAGATACCCTTGTCATTGCCAGAATCCACTTCCACCAGAAGAGAGTAGGCCACGGCACCTCTTTACTGAACTTCCTGATCGAGCAAGCGCCCCGATGCAAATACCGGCAGATTGCCATTGAGTTCGCCAATGACAACTCAGCAGCCTTTGCAAAGAGGTATGGTTTCAAGAATAACGCTGGAACCCGTGACTGGATCAAAAAATTACCCACCTCAAAACCATGACCCTTGACGTAAGGCCATACAGAGGCAGATGATCGCCCCGTAGCTGCAAAATCAGCACCCGGCAAACTATCTCAAAGGAGCACAGGCCGCTCTCCAGCGGTTTTTTTGTGCCATGATTCAGCACCTCCAGTTTATGGCAGGGCTGATAGGGCCATCTTCGGATGGGCCGGTATCCTTTGAGGCCGGT
>NZ_SMME01000499.1 GCF_009711465.1 Parendozoicomonas verongulae
CAGTGACCCGCTCCAGGCATTGCGTATGATAGAAGAGAGGTTATACCTCAATAGCCTGGGCATTCGCATAACAGCCTCTCCCGATTCAATGCGCGACGCTCTGAGAACGCTATTGCCTGACTATTCACTGGCCAATTTGTTTTTCTCCTTGCCCGCAGAGCTCAGGGATGCTCTTTTTGATCACGAGCTAGGGCTCTTGCTCATAAAGGAAGCACCACACCTTCTCAAATGTCTACCACCGGAACTGCTCACCCCGGCCTTTCTTGATGCCTGCATCGCCAGCAATAAACAGGTTCTTCCCAAGGTGGCCACGATGTTCCCTGATCACCCTATAGACTTTGAAGCTCTGGTGCAGATAGAACCCACAGCTATCGTGGATGTGCCGCACCATCAGCGTACTCAGACCATGAAAGAGCAGGCTATCCGACGCGCCCCCTGGTTGATCGAGAAATTTGAAAAAGAGCCGAACACGGAGTTCAACAGACTGTGCAGGGTGGCGCTGATTCAGGAGGGGGGGGCTCTTAGCTATATTCCCAAGCACCGTATCACGCTAGGTATGGTGAAACAGGCACTGGAGAGCGAACCGGTACCCAGCATATATAATATTCCAGAGCACATGCGTACGCAGGCCATGTGTAAAAAGCTTCTGGAGAAGGCACCGGCGCTTAACAGTATGGATGAGGCACGCCTCTACTACCTTGAAAATTTCCTTGAGCACTTTCCTGATTTCATGCCACATCGGAGCCGTTTTTTTCACTGGCTGGCATGGCTGCCTGTGGCCAGGCGTACCGAAAAACTGTGTGCAGAGTTTATACAGCAGTTTCCAGACGCCACACACTTGATTCCAGAGCCTGTTTTGTCCAGGCACCCGGAATGGCTGCGAGAAAAGCAATCCCCCCCCAGGATGGATAGTCATTATGTTTCCTTGCAGAAGTTCCCACTTCCAGACAGTGGACCGGAAGCCTGTCGAAACTGGTTCAATCACTGTGGGCCACTGGTACAATTTTCAGAAGAAAATCTGCTCCCTGGTACTCCCCCCTGGGTTTGTTTGACTGCCGATCCTAAGGTTCACAGGAACTGG
>NZ_SMME01000127.1 GCF_009711465.1 Parendozoicomonas verongulae
GCAAACAACCAGAAAGGGCAACTTAGCCTTATTCCTGCATGCAAAGACTGCAACACAACAAAAAATGATGATATTCCAACTTCTCCTGAAGATGAAACGATACACCCATATTATGATGACATTGAAAATGATACTTGGCTTAAGGCTCGCGTAATCGAAGATCACCCTGTATCAGTGACATTCTTAGTAACTGAAGAAAATAATTTTGACCAATTATTAAATCGTCGAATAAAAAAACATTTTGAAGTATTTCACCTCGGCTTACTATATAGTTC
>NZ_SMME01000092.1 GCF_009711465.1 Parendozoicomonas verongulae
CATCTCCAGATCATGGGGGGCACGGACAATCTGAGAGCAGCCTGGGAGATCTTTACCCAGCTGCGCATCCGTGCGGCTGGGGGACGGGTGAATACCCCTTGTAATAACAAGGATATCGAACTGGCTCTGGGCAGATTACTTCAGGCCATGGGGGGCACGGATAATCTGAAAGCAGCCAGAGACATCTTTACCCGGCTGCGCACCCGGACGGCAGGGGGCAGGGTGAACACCCCCTGTGATGACAAGGATA
>NZ_SMME01000788.1 GCF_009711465.1 Parendozoicomonas verongulae
ATTTAGTTGTTATTCAGCAGACCTTAGGCCTTCAAGGTCAGGATGTAGAATGCATCAGCGTACTTGACGGTGATATCACAGTCAGTAAATACTCGTACAGCAACTGATCCCTTAGACTCTAGGCCTACACCCGACTTCTCCAACTCACTTGTAGCGAACTCAGCGATAATAAGGTTTTCGAAAGCGCCGATAATCACTTGATCGTTCGGAATCTTTTTAGTGGAAACACACTTGACGCCGTTGGGGAATCGCAACGCACCATCCCGCCATTGTAGAAGAGCGTCATCACCGCGGGAGTTGATGTAAGTGTTCTGCATATGCTCACAGGTGGTCGGGCTACAAACAACTGAAATTTCACCACTGTGTTCTGCGTTGCGAATATTCGCTACAGCTGCATTGATGCTTTCACGATCCCATTGCCCTGATGCCTTTGTCTCACCTTTTGGGATATTTGTGTTGAACAGAATTCCTTGTGGTTGGAAGTTATTACCAGAGCCTTGGATAGCAGCATGATCGACGCCGCTTGCGACACTCTCAGAAAGTTCGTCCTCGATATATTTATCAATGCCGCCACCGGTCATAAGATGCAACCGTCGACTTAAGATAACCTGACTGCCAAGGGTTTTTTGGGTGACATTTAACAGCTCGAATTCAGGATCAGACTCTGGGCGGTCTTCATCCTCACCGAGCCACTTATTTACGACATTCTTCGACATTTTGGGGATAGTTACATCCGCCTGGAATCCAGTTACTACCTGAGCACCGGCCTGTAAAATGGCTGATTTCTCTCGTGCTATACCGATATAAGAATCATTTTTTAGTTGTTGCGGAACTAGTACCCCATTAGATGAAGTGGTTGTAAGCGTTCGCTGTCCGTTTAAATCAAGTCGTACGCCTTTACCCTGTCTTTCGCCGTATTGGTCGATGTTTTTACTCTCAGTAGCTACTTCCATAATAAGTTGAGCAATATTGGAAGCTGGTTTTTTAGTGGTATTTGTAGTTGTCATATACGTGACCTTTGTATGTTATTGGAAGGATCATTCCTTCACTTGTATTTAGTGCTGTTATTTTGGTGGATATATGGTGAAGCTACGCGCATGAAATGAGTTTCAGCGGTTGGTAGTGCTGTTATATGCACGTAGCGTTGCCTGAAAAATGAACTATTGTTTATTGGGATAGCTCTTCGCTCAGTTCGTCTAGGATCAGCTTTATCTCTTCTTGTAATGCGAACTTTATTTCTCTGGCGTTAAGGCCTTCCAGTGAACCGGATACTTCATCGGGCATTCTGTATAAGCGCCGGTGTAATAACCAATATATATCAGCTATTTTGTAATCATTCATATTCGGTTCCTTCTTCTTCCACTACCGTATCCATGTTGGATAGACGATCGGCCAATGTGTTTAGGGCATCCGTTACATATTCAAGTAGGATACTCTTGGCCTGTGTACTACTGACCATATCCAGATCAATCGATGCTGTTCGTGGTAGAGCTAGCATAATGTCCCGGAACGATTTGAAAGCGTGATTCAGCTGAACCTGTAAACCTTCGATAGCTACAAGATTGTCCTTCTTTTTTTCCAGATCAATCTCTGCTGACTCGGCATCGGCGGCGGCTTTACGCGCCTTCGATTCTTCTACAGACTTCATTGCTACAGATCGTGCTGACTTCTCTCGCACCTCTCTTAGATATGCAGTAATGGCTGTTTCCTTGTACTTCCGAGTGCCACCAGTGGTAATTACATGACGCTGAATGACATGGTTTTGGGCGACGGCCTGAGGACTGATACCGAGGATTTTTGATAGCTGACTTCGTGACAATAACATTGTTGTTTCCTTTGGTGTTTTCTTTATTTAGATACCCAAAAAAGGAAGTCAAAATTCAGCTAAATTCGGCTGTAGCCATTGGTATCACTGGGATTATGGCTTGAAAAAAGGAAGGAAGGCGGTTTTTAAAAGTTCACGCAAAATTTGTTAAGCCGGGTATCGAAACAGGTCGGTGAAATAGGCTAGAAAGTACCTTTTGACACACCTGACACACCTACTCCATGGGGTTCTGGTGAGTTATTGGGTGCTTGGTGAGATATTTTCGTTTTTGGTGAGTTATGAAATTCATATCTCACCGGATGATCGCCCACAAAAAAGGGGTGACTATGTCACCCCTTTTGATCAATATTCAGGCTCTACACGGTTTATCCAGTAATCAGGATCATGTGTGAATGTATCATCGTCAACCGGGTGGTCTTCGCATACATCGAGGTTTGATGGTGGTAACCGCTTCCTTTTCTTCGTAGGGCTGTATTCCTCAATGAACCGGTAAAAGCTGCTTCGCTTAGCATCCCATCCATGCTGTTTAGCAAGATGAATTATGGTTCCTTTCCCGGCTATCCTTCCGGTGGTTCCCTTAGTGAAGCTTGCAAGTTCGGCTTTGGTTGTATTGGTCATTGTGGCCAACGTACCTACACCTAACACGTTAGCAACTGCAAGACACATAGTTACCCATTCCGATCTATCCCGATGCATTGAGAAGAAGTACCGGGCTGCATCTTCGATATGGTCATCGTTACCGCTATAGTTACCATCGTTACTGTAGTTACTGTAGTTACTGTACTTCACTGGTTCCGGTTCTGGTGGTTCGACGGCCAAAGGAGTGATATCAAAGTCGCTACCGGTGAAGAACTTCCACTCTGGTCTATATGGGTTACAGCGATAGTTATACCGGTTAACGTCAAGGCTACTACCATCCATTTTCTTTAGGGCTATCCCGAACATGTCGGCGAAGTGAGTAAGTATATTGGTCTTACTCGCTTGCCATGTAGCCATGGTTTCGCTGTCAGTGATATCAAGAACCTCATCCATTGGGATCATGATTTTAAGCCTTGGACAAGGTGGTAACACTTCGCCGCTCTTTTTGGTCTTAGGCTTCATATGGTGAGCACTGGGGGCTATAGCATGACTGATATTTTCGGCCACAAGCTTTTCATGTACCACTTCAAGAATGTCATCACCGTGACAAGTCTTGTCATCGATATCCAGATACAGAGCACTAATCCCCACCATGTCCTCTTTACGTTTTCTACCTACGGCTAGGCTTGCCATCCATTCACCAGAGAACACACGTTGCAGTGCTTCGCTGTTCCATTCGATGTCCTGAACTTCCCATCCTCTCCAAGCCTGTACGTTTGCTTCATCTTTGCTCAAATTTTGTACTGATGTAATCGTGTTGATACTGAGTTTCATTCTCGTTTCCTTAAAAATCTTGTCTGCATTCGTCTATGGCACAGGCTTATATAGTTCTGACACAGGCTTCAGCCTTACTCTCCCAAGGGATACAGCGTTTTGGCACAGGTGGCACAGGTTTTCTTTAACTTCTTTAGGGGATATGGGGAAAATAAATTAAAGCGACTTCAATGTGGTCATTGGAGGCATATCGCAGTGCAGTGGTGGTGCATTGGATACTGCGACAACAAATATCTATTTTTCCTATATAACTTCCTAAATCAAATTAAAAACCTGTGTCACCTGTGCCAAAACCCTACAGCCTTACTCTCCCAAGGGATTCCGTGACACAGGAACCTGTGCCAAGCCTGTGCCAACTTGTGCCAGACCTGTACCAGACCTGTGCCACGGGTGTCAGACCGTATAAACCCGCATGTGCTCTGGTGCCCACGATGGAATACTTCGCTTGATGTCCATAAGATCGGCGAAAGCAGCTTCCTTTCCATTCTTCCAGTAGATGGTGTTCCTTTTACGGACACCATTGAACCGAATTGCATTGACTTTCTCACCGGCCACAAGGTGCTTAAGGGTTTCGCTTCGAGCCACAAAATTTGATACTTCCCGCTTTGCAAAGTTCTCGTTTTTGCTGCCTCCAGTGGATGATGAATATTCCCGAACCGTATCTACGATCTGGCTATAATCCACACCTCCCAAAGGTGTACCATCACAAGCCCTTTTGCTCATAAGGTTATCAAATAGACTTTTGATGAATTCCTCTACCTTGGTGCCTTGGACTTCGATCAAGTCGAGATAATCATCACCGTGTAAAGCCCTTGGACAGCTGTCTACCGGGTATTCCTGTTCCATCCACTTCAACATACCGGCTAAAACCTTACGGTCATTACAAGCTGGTATGATCTCTTCTGAGATGTACCGTTTAGCTTCTTCTACCGTCTTGCAGTCAGTCTTTTTCATAACCCAGTATTCAAGCGGCTTCTCTACCTTCATGATGGAAAAGCGACGGTTCTCGTTGACGTTCCGGGATAGGTTTATGGAACTCAAAGGATCATTGGTGAAGAAGAAATACGACGCGGTATTGTCCACTTCGTAACCATCTATTCCCTTCGGTTCGATCACGATTCTCTTCGAACCGATGGTTTTCTTGATGGCAGCACCGGCTTTCTTGTCTTGATCGGATTCGTTAAGACCGACAAAACTCTTCCCTTCGATCAGCTTGTTAAAACCGTCAAGTTGACTGACCTTAACCTCAGCCGACGAAGTAGGGCCATTCGCCATAGTAGGGAGCAAGTTCTCAAAGAAAACACCCTTGCCTACACCTTCAGCTCCATAGATCACGATGGCCGGTAGTTGGGTTACATCACCGCTCACCTTGAACTTCCACTGCAACACTTCACACAGGTGTTTCAGGTTCTCTTTCTTGCCACCAGCAAGCGACATCAAAAGAATCAATAAACCCTTGTGACTTTTGGGTTTTGCATTCTTATACAGAGATCCATTTGTTATCCAGTACTTACGCTCTACAGCCAATTGATTGAACATATTAGGGGCTATATCTTCGCTGTTCGTACTGGTTATTCTCTCGAAGAACAGACCGCTATCTATTGCAAGGTCGGTCATCTTGATAGTGCCTTCACCGACCTTCAGTAGGTCACTAAGTGACTCACGGGTTTCGTTCCTGAACTTTAGGGCAAGCTCATCATTGCTGTACGCAACCCAAGAACGCTCATAGGCTTTAGTTTTGCTATCACAGTGGAAGCATACCCAAGGTTTTTTACAGGTTGATATGTAGAAAATTTGGTTCTTTTTTAACCATCCGACAATAGCCTCTGATGCCTTTCTTTGCTCTTCGTTTAATAGGTCTTTCTTGGCTTCAGCGATCTTATTATCATGTTGCTTCTGTGCTTCCTTCACCATGTTTTCGATGACTTTACCGGCGTTCTTCTTGGCTTTATCCGGTAGTGACAGAAGCTTATTCTTCTGAGTATCGGACAGTCCCAGTTCATCCAAATGTTCGAATAGATCACCGGCACTATTACCAGTGCCTTTGTACATCGAAAACACTTCATCCGGTGTGAAGGAGAGAGCTTCATCAAAGGCTTCATCAGGAGCCACTTCAGGAGCTTCAGGAGCTGTTGCAGGCTCTTCCGTATCCGGTTTATAGGTCTTCATCGCGGACGCTATAAGCTGCTTAGTTGTATCGTCGAGTCCTGATGTATCAATCCCATAATTAAAAGCGAAGTCATTGGATACGGTAACCCGCTCTGGTTGTGCTTGTACTTCGGTCATAGACTTATTCCCTATCTATGATCCACATCTCTAAAATACGTTTCTACTGGCTATCGGCCGAATATTCCTGTATAAATAGTAATGTAGATTGTTGTTGATTAGGGCTTTGAAATGCCTTTGGGAAGGGTTGCCGACCTCCCCATAAACAATTCAAAAGCCCCGTGATTGGGGCTTTTTTATGCCCGTTCATTTTCCAGTTGATCAGTGGCTGCCCCGATCTCCAGATCTTCAAATTGATGCACCCAACGGTAAACAGAACTGCGGTTGCACTTGTGTTTTTCTGTAATGGCCGTTACATCCATGCCGTCTCTGTAGTCGATATATACCGCCTCCCGTTCTGCGTGGGTGCGCTTCTTTTGCTTCCTAATTTTCTTAATACGTCGCATTTGACAATCCTCTTCTTTGTCCCTTTCTTGTATTTAGTAAGCAAAATCCCAAATCTAACGACTCGGGGCGTTTTTCTAACGAATCATTGACATTAATCAACGGTCGATAGCTTTTTCTTTCAGATACACGAAAAACACCACTCAAAAAGGCTATGTAATTACGTAAGTAAACGACGGTTAATTACCATCAATCTGGCCCCCGCAGATTTGCCGAAAGAAGGGGGCCGCTATGACCTGCCAATTGCACTCGGCATTTTGCAAGCCTCAGGCCAGCTGCCGGAAGGGGCACTGGATGGCTATGAATGTCTGGGCGAACTCTCTTTAAGTGGTGAGCTGCGGCCAGTCAGTGGTCTTCTGCCTGCGGTAATCGCAGCCTCTGAAACCCATAACCGCATTCTGGTCCCTCAGGCCTCACTTCAGGAAACCAGCCTTTGCTCCAAGGCTATTGTGTTTGGTGCCAGTAGCCTTCTTGCAGCGACAGGCCATTTGAATCAGAGTAAGCCTCTGCCGGAATCCGAAGGGAATATAACGCTGCAATGTGTTCAACCGCTTGTACGGGATAACCTGTCTTCAGTTCAAGGGCACTATCAGGCACGCAGAGCATTAGAAATTGCGGCTACAGGAGGTCATGGCCTGCTATTCAGTGGCCCTCCCGGAACAGGCAAAACCATGTTGGCCCGCTGCCTGCCCGGTATTTTACCGAGTCTCTCTGAATCAGATGCTCTGGAAGTTGCCAGTATTCACTCACTTTGCAACCAGCAAGTTCCCGGGTGGCGAACTCCACCGTGGCGTTCTCCCCATCACACAGCATCCAGTACAGCCCTTACCGGCGGAGGCTCACACCCTCGCCCCGGAGAAATCAGCCTTGCCCACCACGGTGTCCTCTTTCTTGATGAGTTGCCGGAGTTCGACAGACGCACCCTTGAAATCCTGCGTCAGCCCATGGAATCCGGTGAGATTATGATTTCCAGAGCTCGGCATCAGGTTAAATTCCCAGCCCGTTTCCAGCTTCTTGCTGCCATGAACCCCTGCCCCTGCGGTTTTCTCGGCGATAAGGAAAAAAACTGCCAGTGCACACCAGAACAAGTGCAGCGGTATCGCCGTAAGCTTTCTGGCCCACTGTTGGATCGTATAGATCTGCGGGTCGAGGTTGGTCGCCTGCCTCCGGCCGCTCTGCTCAAACAACCGGACACACCACCGGAGTCCTCCGAAACTGTGCGTCAGCGGGTACACGAAACCCGAGAGTTTATGCTGGCCCGTCAAAACTGTCTGAACACACAGCTCTCATCCGACGATGTGATGAGCAATGCCCGGTTGGGAGAACGTGAAAAGAAGTTACTGGAGACACTGGCCACCCGTATGCAACTCTCAGGAAGAAGCCTGCACCGCTTAATGCGAGTGGCGCGCACGATTGCTGATATGGAGAAGGAAGAGAGGGTTTCAGTTAAACACCTGACGGAAGCCGTCAGCTACCGACAGGTGTGAAGCCAGCCTATACGAAAGCAATGTTTTGGCATTATCGAATGAGCGTAAAACCCCGTACTTCAGTGCGGGGATGTAAGCTCGTCGGCGTAAGCCGACTAATGCGGTGTTTTTTGTTGTTGAACGTACTGCTTGATGATTTCTATAGGAGCGCCACCACAGCTTGCCGCAAAGTAGCTCGGACTCCACAGTGCTGATTTGTAGTATCTATTTGTCACCTCGGGATGATGCTGTTTTAACCTCCTGCTAGACACGCCTTTCAGACTATTCACCAGTTTTGACAAAGAAACCTTCGGCGGATAGTTAATCAACAGGTGTACGTGGTCAGATTCCCCGTTGAACTCGACCAAATCTGCCTCAAAATCAGCGCAGACTTTCTCGAACAGACTTTTTAGCGTTGGAAACATATAGCCTTCTAGCACACCAAAACGGTACTTCGTTACAAAGACCAAATGGCAGTGGAGTTTAAAAACGCAATGTCTGCCGGTTCTATATTCATTTGTTTTACTCATAGACCAATTGTATATTCAGGCTATGAAGAAGACAAAGACACTGAAGGTTCGAGTAAAAGACAGGCATGTGAAGCTGCTTAACGGCATGGCTCGCTCGGTTAATTTTGTCTGGAACTACATCAACGAACTCAGTGCTCGCTCCATCAAGGAGCGTGGTAAGTTTTTGTCTGCCTACGACGTACATCCATACACCAAAGGCGCAGGCAAAGAGCTGGGATTACACAGCCAGTCTTTGCAGTGCATAGCTGCCGAATATGTGACTCGCCGCAAGCAATTCAAAAAATCCAAGCTGAACTGGCGCAAGTCAAATGGTGTTCGCCGTTCTCTCGGTTGGATTCCAGTAAACACAGGTCAGTCAAAATGGAAGAATGGTCAGATATTCCATAATGGCCATTACTTTTCTGTTTGGGATTCTTACGGTCTGAGTGGGTATAGGTTTCGCTCAGCCAGTTTCAATGAAGACGCCCGTGGTCGCTGGTATTTCAACGTCGTTATAGATGTTGACACAGAAGTAACAGAGGGAGAGTCCTCAGTAGGTATTGATCTGGGCTGTAAGGAAGCCGCTACAGACTCCAACGGCGAAGGTATTACAGGCCGTGAGTACAGGGAGCTTGAAACAAAACTGGGTATAGCGCAGAGAGCCCGCAAAAAGAAAAGAGTTAAGGCGATTCATGCCAAGATCAAAAACAGAAGGCAGGACAGCCTGCACAAATACAGCCGTAAACTTGTTAATGAGAACGCGGCTATCTTCGTTGGTAACGTCAATTCCCTCGCACTAGCAAAAACCAAAATGGCGAAATCCGTTTTGGATGCTGGCTGGGGAATGTTGAAAACCATGCTGGAATACAAATGCGATCACGCAGGCATGGTTTTTGAAGAAGTCAACGAAGCCTACTCCACCCAGACCTGTTCGTGCTGCGGGGTAATACCTGACAGTAGTCCGAAAGGTAGAGCAGGACTTGGAATAAGAGAATGGACTTGTTCAGAGTGCGGAGCTGAACACCACCGCGATATAAACGCGGCCAAGAACATTCTCGCGGCGGGGCATCGCCGCCTAGCTGTAGGAATCCCCGTCCTTTAGGGCGGGGAGGATGTCAAACGGAAAGGTTTTCCAGTAAAGCCTGCTGGGCATTACGTTCTTTCTGGTTCCGTATAGGCACCTTACGCTCGTAGACACCTTCCCGATTGAGCAGATAGCTGCGAGTGTTATCGCTAAGGTAGGTTTCCAGTTCCTTGCGAATCCGCACAACCAGTTTGGAGTTCTCAATAGGGAAGCAGGTTTCTACACGGCGGTCGAGGTTACGGATCATCAAATCAGCACTGGCACAGTATACCTTCTCTTCGCCACCGTTGTAGAAGTAGAACACCCGGGTGTGCTCAAGGAATCGACCAAGAATAGAGCGAACGGTAATGTTTTCTGAAAGCCCTTCAATACCTGGCTGCAGGCAGCAAATACCACGGACGATCAAATCAATCCTGGCACCAGCCTGAGAAGCCTTATAGAGTGCCTTGATAACTACCGGCTCGGTAACAGAGTTCACCTTGATAATGATGTGCGCTTTCTCACCATTGCGTGCTCGCTCAGCTTCCTGACCAATCAAATCCACCAACCCTTTCTTGAGGGTGAAAGGAGCATGGAACAGCTTCTTCACCCTCAGGGCTTTACCCATTCCGGTAAGTTGCTGGAAGACTTTGTGCACGTCGCTGGTAATAGCGGGGTCACAGGTGAGCAGGCTATAGTCGGTGTAAAGACGTGCATTACCCTGATGATAATTGCCGGTACCGAGGTGGGCGTACCGAACAATCTTACGACCTTCACGGCGTACGATCAGCATCATCTTAGAGTGGGTCTTGTAACCCACAACGCCATACACGACGATGGCTCCGGCTTCTTGCAGGCGACGGGCCAGCTTGAGATTTTCTTCCTCATCAAAGCGGGCACGAATCTCTACCACCACGGTCACTTCCTTACCATGACGTGCCGCTTCCACCAGCGCATCCGCCATTTGTGAACGGGAGCCAGTGCGATACAGGGTTTGTTTGATGGCCAGAACCTGAGGGTCTTTGGCGGATTGCCGCAGCATGTCCACAACGGGTGTAAACGACTGAAATGGATGCATCAGCAAAACATCTTCCTTGCTGATCGCTTCCATCAGTTTATCGCCTTTGGTCGGTAAGCCCTTCGGATAACCCGGTGTAAATGGCTTGAACTGCAGTTCAGGATGGTTGTCGCTGTCGCACACATCCATCATTCGGGTCAGGTTGACCGGGCCATTGATTTCATAGCGTTCATCTTCCGTGAGGCCGAACTGATTCAACAGAAAATCGGAAAGGTAACGCGGGCAGTTATCCACAACCTCAAGACGCACGGCATCTCCGTAACGACGGGAGAGCAGTTCCCCTTGCAGTGCCGTTGCCAGATCTTCTACGTCATCATCTTCAAAGCTGAGATCGCTGTTTCGGGTAAGGCGGAACTGATAACAGCCCATGACTCTCATGCCCGGGAACAGGTCTTCAGCGTGAAGGTGGATAATAGACGACAAAAATACATAATGTTCCCCGTCATCTTCGCAAACATGCCGTGGTAGTCGTACGACTCTGGGCAAAGAACGGGGAGCAGGAATAATCGCCATACCGGTTTCCCGGCCAAAAGCGTCTTTACCGTCCAGCTCAACGATAAAGTTAAGAATTTTGTTAGCAAGGCGAGGAAATGGATGAGCAGGGTCCAGACCAATAGGACTGATAATCGGCATCACTTCCTGAAAGAAAAAAGTGCGAATCCAGCTTTTTTGAGCATCCGTTAATTCATTCCTGCGCAGGAAGTGAATGCCTTGCTCCCGCATAGCAGGCAGGAGATGTTCGTTAAGAATGTTGTACTGCCGCACAACCTGTTCATGGGTGAGCTGACTGATCTCTTTCAAAACTTCAGCGGGAGGCTTGCCGTCCAAGCCAACCTGTTCACGGGCGAATTCAATCTGTTGTTTTAGGCCGGATACTCGAATCTCGAAAAACTCGTCCATATTGCTGGAGAAAATCAGCAGGAAGCGCAGACGTTCAAGCAGGGGATGCTCTTCATTCATCGCCTGCTCAAGCACCCGGATATTGAATTGAAGGTGGCTCAGTTCACGGTTCAGATAATAATCCGGGTTAGCATAATCGGTCAGTAAAGGTTTTTTTACCTCTTCTGCCGAACTCCCGACAGTTTCAACGTCTTGCATAACATCTCCCTCTCGACCCACTCTGCAATCTCCTTTTCGAGAAGCTGCATCTCTATTTATTAACAGCATTATAACGATCAAAGCCGATCACTCTGTAGCAACCGGGTGCAATGGTTACTTCAGTCTCAGCAACCTGGCGACCTGCGGGGCAAAGTAAGTCAGGATGCCATCAGCACCTGCCCGGCGGCAGGCCATCAGCCCTTCCATCATCACCGCTTCACCATCCAGCCAGCCGTTCTGGGCGGCTGCCATGTGCATGGCGTACTCGCCACTCACCTGATACACGTAAGTGGGTGCACCAAAAGTGTCTTTTACCCGACGCACAATATCCAGATACGGCATGCCGGGTTTGACCATCACCATATCTGCACCTTCCTGCAAATCCATGGCCACTTCATGGATGGCTTCATCGGAATTGGCTGGATCCATCTGGTAGGTGTATTTATTACCCTTGCCGAGGTTACCGGCAGAACCCACGGCGTCGCGGAATGGGCCGTAGTAGCTGGATGCGTATTTGGCCGAATACGCCATAATGCGAGTATGAATATGGCCCGCTTCTTCCAGGGCATTACGGATCGCGCCAATACGACCATCCATCATGTCCGAAGGCGCTACAACATCTGCGCCGGCTTCGGCATGACTGACCGCCTGCCGAATCAAGGCGGTAACAGTTTCATCATTCATCACGTAGCCGGTATCGTTCAGCAAACCATCCTGACCATGAATGGTGAACGGGTCCAGAGCCACATCGGTAATCACACCCAGCTCAGGAAAGCGGGTTTTCAGTGCACGAACCGTGCGCTGAACCAGACCATCCGGGTTCCAGGCTTCACACGCATCCTGAGACTTTTTATCTGCCGGAACAACTGGGAAAATCGCCAGCGCAGGAATGCCCAGCGCTACCCACTCTTCAGTATCCTTGAGAAGTTCGTCCAGACTCAAGCGTTCAACACCGGGCATAGAGGCAATCGGCTCGCGGGTCGTTTGCCCTTCCAGTACGAACACCGGGTAAATCAGATTATCTACAGAAAGGTGATTTTCACGCATCAAACGACGGGAAAAATCATCTTTGCGCATGCGGCGGGGACGGCTGGCAGGATAAGAACGCTGAACGGGATTCAATGACATCACTCCTTTCTAGAATCTGCCAGAGCTTGAATCCATCCCCGACAGAGAGACAGACATTATGGCCTGTTTAATCGCTGATCTGAACTGCGTTCCACATAAATTCACAAAATTCAAACATTCGGTCTACTTTTACGCTTCGTTTTAGAATGGACTCCCGAATGCCCAAGCGACTGGCTGAGCCACCCATCACAATTCGAAGAGTGTTCTTTCTGGTACTCACCATCATTTCATGCCTGACAGCTGGGCAGGGGTTGCTATTTGCCTACGACACCCCAAAAGCAGAGGTGGTTGCAGAGCTCAATGGCGCCCCCACCATAGAACACCAGCAGGATAAGCATTTTATTATTGAAGGCTTACACGATTCATGGCTGCATCCCGGCATAGGCAACGGACTTTATTTTGAAAGCCGAAAGGTAAAGTCCCAGATAATGCTGGCCTCAGTGGCTGCCGTTTCGTCGGCTCTTATCAGCCAAATCCCAGTTATGGCAGGTGCATCACCCGGCAGCCTGACGTCTCGCTTACTGCAGATGCTGCCAGCCCTGGGGTTGCCTGCCTATTACCTTTGGTACAGGCGAGCCGAACAATTCGATAAACCGGACTATACCTATCAAATTCAGGTTGCCGACCATCACACACTGGCAGAGGTGGTCTCCATGAACCTGACTACTTCAGCCCAACAGCAAAAGCTAATTTTTAAAGTTCCTCCCAAACAGTTGTTTCCCCTTCCTCTGATACGGAATGCCAAAGCCAGCCCGCTCTATCGGCTTGCCGGTAATATGAGTACCCTGAATGCAGATGAAGTATCCCTTCTCTGGCATGGAGGAAGAAGCGCTATTGAAATGCGCATAAACCAACTGGATGGCCACAGTGTCAGTGTCTCTATTCCACTCTGGGGGCGAACACTGTACAAACACAGAGCCGCCAAAGCCAGGCAGCCCGACCTCCCCGAGATGCTGGCCTTTCTTCAGCCGCTTGGTTTAGAGCGTATAGCCTCACTTCTCCAGTGTTTTATTGAACAACGTATTTCGCCGGATACCTGCAGTTGCGGGAAACTGAAAAAGGAGCATACAGTAAGCCATATTTCTTATTTTCGCTTTCTGCCCAATACACCGTTTCAACCCCTTTCACCCTTAAAGGGAAAGCGATTAGGTCATCGTTTTATTCTTCCTCTTCCTCCTTGTCAGGAAGATGGTGAGTGCGCCATGACACTGACCTGGTCTATGAATATGGCCACTGGAGAAAACGGAGATCTCCCCAATGAGCGCTCGCCATTATTTGTGTACTCCATGCCGAAGAAGATCAACACAATTCATAGAGGGCCATCTTCCCCTGTTGATCTGAAAATGACACGAATCCCACCTTGGCAAACGGATTTACTGACAGCAGTGCATTTCACCGGTCTCTACTTCATTTCAAATATGGCACTGCGGCATATTCTGGCATCGGCGGGTATTGGCAACACAGTTCTGGCAACGGGGGGCAATGGGACGTTTTTGACCTGGCTGGGGCAGGTACAATATGAGCTGTTTGGCGGTCTGTTTTACGACCCCTCTCAAGGTGATTTTCCTCGTCAGCCCTCCTACAAGAAACGTTCGTCAAGTGGTACAAAAGATGTCTTCCGGTCTGCTGTTCCCCCTGAAATCGTAAGGGCTCGGAGCGAGATGATTGACGCAATTGGATCGGGCACACTCCCTTCCAACTTGCATAGAGAGATGCTTACCCAGGAAAGTACACTCACCCACACTGGAAACAACTGCTTTCTCAATGCCGCACTCGACTATCTGAGTGAAACCCTCACAGAGGAAGAGATAGACACTCTGGAAGAAGGCTCCTTTACAGCTTGCCACGCAGATGGAAGAGAGTTAACTGAAACAGAGAAGGCGCCGGAAGAGTCAGAGCCACGCAGGGCTTTCCGTGAGAGTTTTGTTGCTTTGATGAGAATCATGCGTAATCAGCTCCATGCCCCTATCCATCAATCGTTTATTGAATATTATAAAGATCATTTTTTTCAAATGGCTCAAGCTTATGGAAACATGGCTGAAGGTTCACTCCTATCGACCCTCGTTGGCTCTCCCGGCAGAGGCATGTGGCAGCTCCAGCAGCATGATGCTCAAGAACTGATCGCGCAGATTTTTGAAGTGCTGGGAATGAATAATAACCCCGCGTCATCCCTCGTTCATGGTGTGGAAATGAACTTTCTGCTCGAAGGAAAGCCTTACATTAAATATCGCACAGGTAAAAGAATCATAGATGGCAATCAGGATGAATCTATCAGCACTCTTCCTGTTGCCATGGCCACCCTGAAATCGCTCAGGAAACGAGGTATCAAAAGCTTTGATGATCTTCTCAATTATGACTTTCTGAAAACAGAAAAGTGCAAAGGAGAGAACGGTTATGTCATAACTCAAGAAGATCAGAAGGAAATGGATATTCCCCAAGACGTTTTCGGCGGGCTCAAAGGCCCTCAAAACTATCGTCGCAAAATCATGCTGACCCACCCGGCTGCCCAGAACTTCACCCATCTCTCAATT
This sequence comes from Parendozoicomonas verongulae, assembly GCF_009711465.1. Taxonomy (GTDB): domain Bacteria; phylum Pseudomonadota; class Gammaproteobacteria; order Pseudomonadales; family Endozoicomonadaceae; genus Sansalvadorimonas; species Sansalvadorimonas verongulae. Next base: position 14,782 of record NZ_SMME01000788.1, read on the forward strand.
CATGCCCAGATTTATCACTACATCACTAAAGGCGAGGGGAGCAGGACACAGGTTATGAGTAAGATGACAGATATTACCCGCCACCTTCTGGCTAGAGGCGATACCATTACCATTCCCGTTTATCCTCTTGATATGCAAGGTGAACCTCTGCAGGTCACGATGGTTCTCGATAACGTCATTATGCATACGGGTAGAAGTATGAATCATGGTCATTACCTGACAGCAACCCTTCGCAAAGGCGTCTGGTATATCAAAGACGATATGAAAAAATATGTGGTAAA
>NZ_SMME01000802.1:0-388 GCF_009711465.1 Parendozoicomonas verongulae
GCCCAGCTTGGCGTTCTGATCCACCAGCGCGAGCAGGGTGCCGTCCATGGGATCGAGGCCGAAGTTCTTGAGCGTCACAAACGCCTGCGTCACTTGATCGAGCTGCAGGGGAGTGCTCTTGGTGAACTCCTTGATCCAGCCCACCGCCTGCTCACCGGCTGCGACGCTGCCCATCAGGGCTTCCATCTGGATGGCGAGGCGTTCGTATTTGTCGCCAACACTGAGCACGCCTTGCATGGCCCGCTTGAGGGCATAAACACCGGTACTGGCCAGGATCAGATTACGAAGAGACGTGCCCAGTCGTGCAAGGCTGTTCTCCGCTTTGTTAGCATCGCGGGCGATCTCCCGAAAGCCGGTGCGCTTGAGTGCCGAGCGGGATTGTTTGGCT
>NZ_SMME01000802.1:561-6567 GCF_009711465.1 Parendozoicomonas verongulae
CTTTGAGGGGTTAACAGACTGGGCCTGCTCCCGCGCCAGTTGCTCTACCTTCAGCTTGGCTTCCCGATAGGAACGGCCAACCGACTGTACGGTGGCCGCCTGGGCTTTGAAGGAAGACAGAAGACGGGATTGCTGCTCGAGGGTTTTGAGGCGGGACTTGAGGGACTGGGCCTGCTTATCCAGTGATTCCAGAGAATCACCGGATTTACGGACTATGCGGGAGAGAAGGTCGCGAGCTTTGAGGGTGAGTTGAATAGCAGTGTTACGAATCATAACTTACTCACTACTCTGATTATGTACTTTTTATATGGCCCGTTTGCGAATATGATCATAAATCCGCCACAAAAATAAGAGGAGAATATGGAAATCAAATACAACGTAAAACGGGGTAAGAAGGCTGGTTCTGTTTATGTGCCTCATAAACAGAATGGGAAATATGTTGTCAGTAAAACTCGCTTTCAGGATGACTATATTTTTGTAGATACCTACGAAGATATATTGAACCATCTTAAAAAGGGCTACAAAGTACGAGTCAGCGACCCAACAACCAAATCCTCCCCTAGCCTTGTCAATTACGAATCTTTGGAGATCAGTGACTAATCAGCCACATCCAGTTGCATAAACGGACTCAGGCCAGAACCGGTGACCAACGGATCAGCAAGGATGTCCATCGCCAAGGCGATCTCGGCAAAATCCTCAGAGATAAAGCCCAGGTTCTGCACTGGCGAAAATTTCACCCGATGCACACGAATGGTAAATGGACGCCCCTCCTGAGCATCGTTCAACCCTTCCATAAACAAGGTGAACTCCTTACCCGATTCCAGCAGTGCCTGGATGGCATTGGCAGCCTTGGGCGTGTAATCCACTGTGAGGGTTTCAGCGCTGATGCTCGTGCCACTCAGCACTCGAATACCGGCTTTGGTGAGCGCATAATCTGTTCCTAAAGCCAGATCTTGATCCGCACTGTCTTTAACTGTGATGGTTTGGGTGAGATCAGGAATATGGCGAAATGGAATCAACTCGTAATCTTCCCCATGAGCTGTCAGCTGCTCGCCCACAACCGGTGTTGCTCCAATAGATTCCAGTGAAGCCCTCAGTGCCAAGGCAATATTGGGTGGGGTGAAATCGTGAGCTTTGATCGCACCGGTAATGCCAGAAATTCTGGAGACAACGTTGCGCAGACCTCCGCCGCCCATGTAATTCTTCTGTTCCTTTTTCTCTTCTTCAAAGCTGAAAGCGAACTCGCTGATATTGCCCATAGGCAACAGGGGAGCGGATTTATCATAAGGCTGGATATGCACTGAGCCTGCGCCAATAAAGCTGTAATCAATCATGGTATTCGTCCTTGAGGGTTAGAGAATGGCTTCGACTGTTAGGGTACTGTCGGCAAACGACAGTTGCCCGTAGCTGGGAGCGATATCAAAGCGAGTATCGCTGAGAGTGTGTTTGCGGGATTCTGGGCAAAGCTTTTCTGCGGGGTTGAGTGTTGTTCGAATTTGTCGAGTCAGGCTGACCAGCTCTACCGTGGTCTTCTCGGAGGTTTGAAGCACAGCACTGATATTGAACTGCAACTCAAAACGGCCTCGCTCGCCTTGCCGCCCGGTTTCCGTGAGGCTTTCCAGCTGAACCAGAATGGAGGGTGTAGGCAGAGAATCGTCCAGTCCCGTGGCTGAATACCCCAACTTGGTACTCGCAATGGCAGTGAGCCTGTCCACCAGTGCTTCAACAATCCTTTGTTCATTCGATGCGGTAGACATAGTTCAGCTCCTGCTGCATCAAAGTTGTGAAGCGTTCCAGCAATTTTGGTTGCAGCTGTTCAACGGCCTGGCGTGCTGAGTTTGCGATGGGCAGAGAAACCTTCTCTATGGGCAGCCCCATCCACATCGTGCGGCCACTTTTCAGCGACACCTGCTTTTTATGCTTCCACTCCGGTGTGCGCTGGAAAACCATTTTATTTCTCGCATTCACGGGTTGAAAGACAAAAGCGCCATACCAGCGGTAACGACCTGTACGCACGCCTGATTTGGTTTGTATGGGGCGCCCCAGGTAATGAGCAGGAATATCTGCCAACCCTACCCAGATCACCAATTCGTATTGATCACTCTTCTGACCAGGCCTGTGGAGGGAAACCCGTACTCGGCCCAGCTCCTTGATCTTCTTTTGAGAGATTGATGTGGAACGGCTTAAAGCTCGCAGCACTTGCCGTTCAGCAAAACGGGAAAGCTTGGTCATAGCTCTACGAATGGCAGTATCAGTTTTGGCCGGAGCATTATGAAAATCTTCAATCAGGGTGTGCAGTTGCTGGTCGAGGCTAAGATCGATCTGCATGAAGGCTCCATTTGGCCAGCGAGCCATCATCTTTTAGTTTGCGATCCACTCGCCAGCGTTCCTCTCCCTTACTTATCAGGTCATTGCGCTGCAGAGCGATAGTGTTGGATACAGTGAACTCTGTGTAGGTCTGCATCACCGCATCGAACGCGCCTGCGGGCTGAACATTTCGTCGCAATACACCCTGTAAGGGGACGGGGGCAGCATTGTCTGCACGCCACTCAAATACCTGGCCAAAGGCGGTGAGTACCGCCTGGTCCAGTTCTTCAAAGGGATCAACCATGATTAGCTCAGAGTGCACTTGATCACGGCGCGAGGCTTCAGACAGATTGGCAGCGGGTTTGACTGGGTATGCACCTGCACGCCTTTATCAAAATCCATCACCTTCTGCTTGGCATAACGGGGCAAGCCGATGGTGTTGACGGTTTCGATAAAGTCCGCTGGCGCAAACCAGGTGCGGAAGATGCCGGTGTTCATGGGAATCACAAACGCTTCATCAGGTTCGATAAAAGGAATGCCATCCACCTGACCTCGATACTCTTCCCAATCGATATCCCCGAACCGGAAGCCACCCTTGGGATCGTTGCGCAGCATGGCGCTTTCTTGGTAGCGGTGATAACTGTCCTTGACGTAATCGTGGCCGACCAGTTCGTCATAAAAGTCCGCTCCGCAAAACGCCCGCAGCCCTGAATAGGGTTGAGCGCCCAAGGCATCATCAACTTTGCGACGCAGCTTTACACAGCGATCTCTGACATCGAGAGTGACGTCTGAGAATTTAAAATCATGGGTTTGCTGGGTAACACCGAATTCCTGAAAAAGGTCATAGATCACCGAGCTGCCATCGGCATCCAGAATCTGCCCCTTGATCGCGCCCAGACGCAGGTGCTCCAGAGTCACTTCATGGTTGGCCGTCATATCCTGCAGACGCTGGTTCACCACGCTGCGCACACCTTCCAAAGCACTGTCTGAACCAAAGGCCCGTACATTGCGCACCTCGTCCGCCAGAATGGTGCTGTCGTGAGGGATGTGGGGAATCACAAAGCTGCGCACTTTGCGCTTACGACTGCGGGCCTGAATCGCAGGCGCACCTCGCTCTGTTGTGGGCAGCAGGCGCAACTCGCCATTTTTGGATTCCACGACAGCCGTAGTGGTGTTGATGCCGCTTTCGGTAAACAGCCCCAGTTCACCGATACGACCTGGCTTGTAGGGCATATCATTGATGGTGGCTGTCAGCGAGGTCAGGCTGAAGGCATTATTATTGAAAATATCGAGTAAGCTCATGATCGCATCCTTTATTGCCGCAGAATAATGTCGAGGGCCATCAACTCACTGATAGCGGTTGTCTTCTGTTCGTCCGTGATTCCGTCCGGCCAGATCAGTCGTTCCTGATCCACTTCTGCCAAGCGGGCAATCAGAACACCTTCACCACCGGTGGCATCTGTTGTTTTGTGGTCCCAGAGAATACCTGCAGCCATCTGGCTGCCGTCAGTGGCATCAGGATCGAGAGGCTTGTAGAGATCGTTGGCGGTGTCTTTGCCCAGCACCGTGCCAGACAAAAGAGTCAGGTTGGGAGCCAGCTCAATCAGCTCACGGCTGATATTGCGGTTTCCTTCAGACAGCAGAAACTCGCCGGTATGCACCGACTCGGTCAGTGTGGGCATGGTGTTCGTCCTTGTTTATTAGGTGATTTGGAGGTGAGCGATCAGCTGGCGGTTTCAACGCCGGTATTGCGTTTTTGATAGATGGCCTGAGTATCCAGTAGTGGCTTTTGGGCCTTGTTTTGTTGATCCGGTGTCAGGGTGTTATCAATCGGCTGAGGGTCGCCGGTTAACTGGTTAAACAGCTCGGTGCGCACGGCTTCGACTTCTTTGCCTGTGCGAATAAACTCAGCAGCTTTATCGGAATGCGCTGCCGCACACAGGCTCTTGATGGTTTCGCAATCGGCCAGTCGTTGTTTGACCGCTTCAACAGGCGTTTTGTCTCGGATACAGCCTTCAATCAACTCCGGATAACCTGCCTGATTACAGAGCTGGGCAATCACTAAACCATTGTCTGTCGATGCTGATTTTGGGTCATTGGAAGGAGCCGGTAACAATCCCTGGGGAACATTTTGAAAGATGGAAAGATCGAGACTGGCTGCAAGTTGTACCGGCTGATCCACCACATCAATAAAGCCCTGTGCCTTGGCCTCTTTTGCCGTCATCCAGGTTTCGCTAGCCATCAGCGGAGTGATGTCCTCCACCGGTGTGCCGGATTTACCCGAATAAGCGAGAGCAATAGCTTCTGTCGCCTTGTCCAGCATATCCGCCGTGCGCCGCATATCTTCCGCTTCACCGCCGACCCAACCTAATGGGTTGTGAATCATCATCAGGGAGTTGTCCGCCATGGTGATAGTGTCACCGGCCATGGCAATCACACTGGCAATACTGGCGGCTAAGCCTTCAATGCGTACATGGATATTGGCGGGGTGGTAACGCAGGGCGTTATAGATGGCGATGCCGTCGAACACCGACCCACCGGGACTGTTAATGCGGACAGTGATGTCCTCTGCTGAGATAGCTTTGAGATCATTCACCAGCTCTTTGGCAGACAGCCCCTGCCAGTCACCAATCACATCGTAAATCAATAACTCGGCGGGTTTGTCTGCCTGATTCTTTAAGGTAAACCAGGGCTTATTGCTCTTTTTGCTCATTCACTTGTCCTTGTGAAGTGGAATGTCGAAGGTCACTCTCATACTGCAAATCCAGCTCATCTGCCCGACGATTATCGGCTGCGATTTCATCGTCAATTTGCTCGCTGTCATAACCCTGTTCAGAGACCACTTCCGAGCGGGATTTAAAGCCATTTTTCACTGCCAGACTTTGGGCCTGAACATCCTGAACGGGATGGGTATAGGCCCAACCGTGGGGAATCCATTTCACCCGTTTGTACTGGGCTTTGCGTTTGGCCGAACTAGAGGAATAGCCGGGGGCATCAATGGCTCCAGAGAGAACAGCGAGATCCAACCAGCGATTCCACACTGGACGGCAGAGCTGAAACACAATCTGGTTATGCTGAATCTGTTGTATACGACGGCGAAACTCATTGAGCACGACCCGCAATGCCCGGTCACTGACGCCTTTCATATCACCGGAAAGCAATTCAAAAGGCAGTCCCATGCCTGCGGCTGAGGCCATCAACTGCTGGCGCATAAAGTCTGGGTAGCCTGCGGGTGCTCCTGGTGGTGTGCTGAACGTCACTTCTTCGCCGGGGGCCAGTTCCTGCATTGTGCCTGGCTCCATGGCCACCATGGGGATGTTTTCAAAGTTGGTTTGTATCGGGCGACCGGTTAGAGGATCAACTCGTTCCTGATCAGGATGTGGCTTGGTAATAAAGCCAGCAAAGAGATTGGCAATTTCCTGTCGAAGCAGAGTGGCATCATCAAACTTATCCAGCTGAAACATTCGTAACAAAACGCTGGCCAGAACCGGTTGGCCCCTTAACTGGCCGGGGCGCAATGGTTCATAGAGATGCAACACTTCACTCGCTGGTACTCGATGGAGGTCAGCGGTTTCCATGGAAAACTGCTCCACTGGGTGGGCCTTGTGCATCCAGTAAGCTACCCGTTTCCCGATCTTATTGAATTCAATCCCAGCACGAATCGTATGACCGTTTGCCAGCTGGTCGTTGTAACCCCAG
>NZ_SMME01000802.1:6577-7756 GCF_009711465.1 Parendozoicomonas verongulae
TTCCGCTTCCAGAATCTGGATTTGCAAGGGCACGGACAGACCATCTTCAGGAAGACGTGGCCGCAGGCGCACAAAACACTCACCCGCCTCGAGCATGGCTCTGGTCGCTAACGACTGCTGCCCATAAAAATCCAATGTACCGTCAGCATCAGATTCATCGGTCCAGTCCAGAAACAGCAGCTGTAACTCTTTACGAAACACATCATCCTTAGCATCGCTTTTAGGCTTGATGCCCGTGCCGATGATGTTCGCCACCAGCTTGCTGATACCTGCGGAGGCCCAGGGATCGTTGCGCAAGGCTGCACGACTGCGGTTAATGAGCGAGCCTAAGTCACCGGTAATTGCTGAGGTTGGCCCGTTATTGGGCGCTCGCCAGCTAACGGCTCTGCGGCCTTGGCCTGCTGCGGTGTAGGAGAGATTCACCAGTCTTCTTAGCAGGAAGCCTGCAACCCTTTGACGAAGACCCATCAAATTCCCCGCGAAGACACGACACCATATTGTCGTGGGCGCTTATTCTGTTTGGCCAGCTCTCGCTCAATAGCTGTCAGGCGACGCTCCATCTCGGCAAAGCTGCTGTATTCAATTTTGCGGCCATCAAACTCTACGGTGCGGGTTTCGCGCAGGAGTACGGCTCGCTTTAAGGCGATATATTCGGCTTCAGTAAACATACTTTTCCTTGAAGAGCTATCCCAAATAAGAACTGCGTGATGAGCGGCGAGGACGGGGCTTTTGTTCAATAAGTGCAGTGGTTTCTGCCATTACATCCGGCTCAGGCCGCTGTTCTGCCAGCTGCTCCAGATTCAATCCCCGATGCTGCTGCAAAATCCGTACAGCAGTTAATGCATACACCCGACAATCCAGAGCTTCATTCCGCTTCTTCTTGGCATCCCACTCAAAGTAAGCGACACCCCGGCGATACTTGCGCACTTTCTCTTCTGCCGTGGCCTGTTTGAAATAATCTTCATCAAAGCAGTCCTTCACTGGCCAATGACAGTAACCGGGGCCGGGTTCCAGAGCGCGATAACGCTGGTAGATCAGCTCTTTGGCGGTATCTGTTCCCACTAATGTGAGATACACGCCCTTTTTGTTGCGGGTTTTAGGGAAGTTGGCGATGGGTTTGCCTGCCTGACTTGCCCCTTTGATGGGGATCAGCCAGTCAATACCCATCTTGCGGCTGAA
>NZ_SMME01000802.1:7766-19345 GCF_009711465.1 Parendozoicomonas verongulae
AACCTCGTCTGTGAAGTGACCGCCCGAGTCCATACACACCTGAGCGATGTTCATCATCACACCATCCTGCCGCTTGTAGGCCTGCCGCAGTTTCTCAGCAATCACCTTCCAGATTTCAGGGCGAGAAAGATCGCCATATAGGCGGTAATAATCAATGGACCAGCTCTCTTCCCCAGCGCCCCAGCCCACGACTTCAAACTCAATTCGGTCATCCTGCACATCCACGCCGCAGGTTATTACCTCTACTGGCCAGGGCACTTCGGCCTGATAATGTTCCCGGCGCTGGTACAGCAGTTCATGGTCGACAGTTTCGCCTTGTTCCTGCCATGTCTGGCCGAGGACGGTATTGGTCCAGTCTTTGAGGAGCACCGGATCGCCTTTGGCCGCCAGAAAGTCTGCCACTGCATCCGCCCAGCTATACCAGCCATTCGGACTGTAAAGTGAACTCAGATGGAAGCCTGCTGTTTTGCCATCAGCGTCTTCATTGAGGGTTGCCCATTTGCCACCAGCCAGCAGTTTGGGTTTATCGTGTTCCTTCATTTGATGCTGGCAAGCTACGCACTCGAACGATGCGGTTACCGGATCATTATCCTCGAACTTGATTTGATTCCATTCGATAGCTTGAAAGTACCCACACTGGGTACAAGGCACTTGAAACTGCTGTTGATTCGATTGTTCATACGCCGTTTCAATTTTGCTGCTGCCAGCAATATTGGGCGTTGATACCAGCAGAATTTTACGGTTACGGGAAAACGTCGCTGTTCGTTTGATGGCCAGATTGATAGGGCTGCCTTCCCCATCCACATCATTGTCATAAGCATCCACCTCATCCAGAAAGAGGAAGCGGGCGGGCATGGAACGGAGCCCCGTGGCTGAATTGGCCCCCGCAATAATCAGCACACCATTTGGAAACTCTTTCACCAGCTGGGTGTTGCCGGAATCTCGGGAACGGGAGTCCTTCACCCGCTCTTTGAGAATCGGCATTTCTTCAATCATGGGGGCGATTCGTTGCTTCGAGGTTCGCTTGGCCATATCCAGCGTTGGCAGCACATACATCATCGGACCGGGCGTATGGTGGATCACATAACCTAACCAGTTATTGCCGCACTCGGTTCCACCCACCTGTGCTCCCTTCATGAAAACCACACGCTCCACCGGTGAGCTAGGCGACAGGCAATCCATAATAGCTTTGAGGTAAGGCGTACGAGCTGTGCGCCAGCGACCGGCCTCCTTGGCAGACTTCATAGGCAGGATGCGGTGCTCATCAGCCCATTCCGATACAGTAAGACGCGTGTCGGGTTTCAGGCCCTGCTTGAAGCCGGTGAAATAAGGGCTGTTCATGATCGGTTAATCACTCAGTTTCTCCAGCACCGTTTCCAGCTCATCCATAAGAATCTGCCTGACTTTGGAAGGGTTCGTTTCAGCGGCCAGGACATCGGCCATACGATCAGGAATCCCCAAGAACCCATCACGTATCATTCGCGCCTGTTGAAATGCATCCTCCCGTACTTTTTTCGCATCCACCAATTTGCCTTCCCGCTCTTCATAATCCAGCCGCGCCATCTTGGCCCGGAAGGCTTCGCGCATCGTGCGGGCAGCTGCGTAATCCACTGCCTTACGGCTGTCAGTTGGATTGTTTGAGGGAACTGATGTGGCAGGGCGACTGGGCGCACTGATTTCTTGTGCCCGTTCTCGCAAAACCGTCGAAGGTTCAGCCAGTTGGGCAATGGCCTGTCTAGCGGCCACAGGGTCAATTTTCCCGCCTTCTAGCTGAATCCGCCCCTGCTTAACCAGCTTGGCCACATATTGCTTGGACCAGCCGTTACGGCGGGCAAATTCGGCCTGTGTGATGCGTTCACCAGCCATGCCCCTCCCCGCTTATAACCTGTTGATTATTAACACAAATAGAACTGGATAAAGTACCCATTCCGAGCGTAACTGTAAGAGCCAACCCGAGAAAACGATCAAGGAGAGCGACATGGCCAGCCCTAATCAAAAAGCGCAAATACAGGATGCCCTGATTGCCAAACACAATCGTATTGATGAGCTGCTGAAACAAATCCAGCTCCAGGCCAATCGACACTTCGATCTGGCTCCGGACGATTGCCATTGGGGTCATGTCGGTGACCTGGATCACTTGATCGAATATCTCGAGCATGCCCTTGGCATTGAGCATTAAGAATCACAACAGAAGGAGAAGCACCATGACAAAAGAAAAACTCACCCCAAGCCAGACTAACGTACTGAAACTCGGCCATGACAAAGGCACCTTCACGGCTCAGGATCTGCCAATAAAAGGAGCAGCCGCAAAAAAAGTCATCGACTGTCTGCTGAACAAGAAGCTGATCAAGCCCATCAACCGCAGCGGCAAATGGTATGACTACGCCCTGACACCCGCAGGTCGGCAGGCCATTGGTGTTGAACAGTCGTACGCCCCCACAGAGCCGGTGAAGCCCAAAAGCAAAACACGTCCCGGAAGCAAGCTGGATCAAGTCATCAAACTGCTCACGCGCAAAGAAGGTGCCACCATTGCCCAGATGATGGATCAGACCGGCTGGCAGCAGCACACCGTGCGGGGCACTCTGGCCGGAGCCTTGAAAAAACGACTGGGGCTGACCATAGAGTCTGATAAACAGGAAGGTCAGGACAGGGTTTACCGGATCACCGCCGGGCTGGAGACAGTCTGATGCCTTCAGCCACCACAAACAGAGCTGGCAGTCCCTCATCAAGAGCTGTGCCAGCTCTTCTCATCCTGCCACTGACCAATGGTCACCTTATGGTCAGCCGAGTGAACCGCTCCGACATTCATACGCTTCCCACCCTCAACACATGGTATCCCCGTTTCTTTGAAGCGCTGGCACTGCTACAAAAAGGCAATATTGATTATGTGGCTGGCCGGGGTGTTGTTGCCTTGCATAGAGACTTTGGCGAGCCTTGGCAGGAACACCAGCCTCGATTCTACAAGCGCTCTGAGGATATGGCTCGCAGTGCCCGGGAGCAGAATATCTCGCGGTTGTTCTGGCACGGTCTGGCCATTGAGCAGCCAGAAAAAAGTCAACCAAATGGTCAACCTCCGGAGTCAACCAGGTTGACTTTTTCCAAGGGCTGGAAGGAGCTTTGGTTGACCCGCTAAGCGGTTGTTATTCCTGAATTTCCTTCAAAAAAGTCAACCAGAGTCAACCTGAAAGTCAACCCCGATTTTCAGCCTGTCACTAGCGTTTTTTCGCGGTGATGTGAACCCGCAATCCAGCAATCCTTCCAGGGTCCCCGGCGGCCGCCCTGTCAGGGCCTGTGTGGCGTTGTTTTTGTCTTAACAAGGGGCACCTCGCACACAGAGAAACAAGGGCACACAGCCGCTTACCGTATTACTCACAAAATCTGTGGATAACATTGTGAATAGCCCGTTCCTGTCTGTGGTGCAGTGATGTCAACACTTTCATTCGCACCTTTTAATCAACGACGGAGATTGGATACCACCTTCTCCACACCACGGCTGGCAATGTAGCCACCGATACCCAACTGTACGATCCCCAACAGTTTCAGCTCAAGCGCTTCACTGATATCCGGTGACGCCCAACCCATCCACCGGCACACGACCAGCGCCGTAAACACCAACATCACAAGGGGACGCCAGCTACGCTGCAACCAACCCTCGCCCTGAGCTTCGGCTTTGATCACACCGGCCTGCTGAGCCAGTTCATCTAGCTCACCGTTGATAGCCATCTCGGTCAGAGCTGTTTTGGCTTTGCTGGCTTGATCCGCATCGGGGAACACCTTGTCGATGATCTTACCCACCACCGGTACTGCAGCGACCCAGCTCACTCAGAAACCTCCTCAACAAAACCTTCCTGAGCCAGCCAGTCCTCAATATCAAAGGACGGACATTCCTTGTCCTTATTCAGGTGGTAATGTCCTTTTACCACCGCCTCCGGCCACAGCTGCAAGCAACCGCCCACCAGAAACTTCAACATCCGTTTCTGCATTTCGGTGAAGTTATCCACAGGGTGACAATCACTGTCCAGGCCGCCCACCAAACAGATCCCCACACTTTCATGATTATGGCCTTTCACGTGCGCGCCCCAGTCATCAATGGGGCGGCCTTGTTTCACAGAACCATCCCGCTCGATCACCCAGTGATAACCAATGTCGATAAAAGCTCTTTCCATCAAGTGCCAGCGTTTAATGGTTTCAAAATCCACAAGCTGCTCAGGCTTGGTGGCTGAGCAGTGCACGACAATGGTGCTAGTTTCCTTACGCTTTCCCATAGTCTTTGCCTCAATCCTTGAGTGTGTAAGCCACAACGCCAATCACTGTGGTCAGAACCAACCAGCCAAACCGCTCCACCGAAGCCAGTACCACACCCCGGGCACTGGCCTGACTTTCCAGGTTTCGGATACGTTTTTCGGAATCTTCGAGTTTGCGGTTCAGGCTATCGAGAGTGGTGGTCTGGTGGACCATGCGCTCTTCGATAGTGGCCAGACGGGTGACGGCATCGGAAAGTTTGTCGAGCTTGGTGTCAATCTGATCAAGCCTTTGATGAAGAACTTCCGTCATTGAGTCTCTCCTTGCTCATCTGAGCGAAAGTCAGCTGGGTCTCTTCGAGATAGGCTTCCTTGCCTGTGTACTCCTCCCAGCGACGCACAATCACATCCACATACTTGGGGTCGAGCTCCGTAAGCCTTGCCTGTCGTCCAGTCTTCTCACAGGCAATCAGTGTGCTGCCAGAGCCGCCAAACAGATCCAGAACAATGTCCTGACTCTTGGATGAATTGCGAACCGCGCGCTCCACAAGCTCAACCGGTTTCATGGTCGGGTGAAGGTCGTTCTTGATGGGTTTATTGAAGAACCAGACATCGCCCTGGTCACGGGCACCGCACCAAAAGTGATCATTGCCTTCCTTCCAGCCGTAGAGAATGGGTTCGTACTGGCGCTGGTAATCGGCCCGTCCCAGCGTGAAAGTGTTCTTGGCCCAGATCAGGAACGTGGACCATTTGCCGCCTGCTTCCCGAAAAGCTTTCTGCAGAGTGTCCAGTTCCGATGATGACATACACACATACACCGCGCCTTTGCTCACGGTGAGCATGTTGGTCATGGCTGCCAGCAAGAAGGCAAAAAACTCTGAGCCCAAATTGTCGTTCTTGATACGGCGGTCTTTTTTGGCTTTGCCATCTTTCTCAGGGTTGGCGTAGTCCACGTTGTAGGGCGGATCGGTGAATATCATGTCTGCCAGCTGGCCATCCATGAGTTTTTCGACATCTGATGATTCCGTAGCGCTGCCGCAAAGCAACCGATGATTTCCCATAATCCAGAGATCACCGGCCTGGCTCACTGGCTGTTCCTGAACCTCCGGCACCTGATCATCCTCGGTATTGCTACCAGCGTCTTCGCCGTAGAGAAGATCGTCCAGCTCATCCAGGGTGAAACCAACGATATCCAGATCAAAGTCCAGATCGTCCAGCGCTTGAAGTTCAGTTTTGAGAAGCTCCTCATCCCAGCCCGCATTCTCGGCCAGCTTGTTATCCGCCAGCACCAGAGCACGACGTTGCACCTCGTCGAGGTGGCCCAGCACAATCACCGGCACGGTTTCCATACCCAGTTCACTGGCCGCCATCAAACGACCATGACCGGCTACGATCACCTTGTCATCACCCACCAGAATCGGATTCACAAAACCAAAGCTTTCGATGGAGCGTGCGATTTGTGAGACCTGTTCTGTCGAGTGAGTACGCGCATTCCGGGCATAGGGCACCAGCTCTGCGACGGGCCAGTGTTCCAGTTGTTCGACGAGGATCTGAGGGTTTTCCGGCATGGATTCCATTCCTGGCTGATCCAGAAAAACAAACGCCCCGGAAGGAGATACCGGGGCGTTCATGGGCGTTGGGTACAGCGCTGCACAAGCATACCGAAAATCTACACCAAAACCGGGCAAAGTGTCCCACCCCCGTTTTCTGCAAACACCGCCAAATCACCACACAGACACGCAACTCCCACTAACTCCCGTCAACTCCCTGAGCCATTTTGTGAAGTGAGATGGTCAGCAGTGCTTTGTGCCATTGGCGCTGAACTGTGGTTCGGGGAGTTCCTGTGCGGCGCATGATGTCACGCCAGGAGATTTGCGCGGCTCTCATCCACACCAGCTGGCGCTCCTCAACGGTCAAAGGTCGAAGCCAGTTGATACACTCCACCAGCCGTTCTTCCTGCTCAGCAGTTGGCCGCTCGTAGATCACCTCCCGCTCAGCTCGCCGTACTTGCTCCCGGTGGTCGTAGCGCATTTCGGGCCAGGAAGAACCATGGCCCAGTTGAATACCGGTCGGCAGTCGCTTGGCCGTGAACCAGGCTTCCCGGTACCGGTTAGCAAGCTCATCAATCTCTGGTGTCATGCTTCCCTCCACGAATCACTGACGGTCTTGATTTGTTTTCCGTTAACTTCTCATAGCTGCGCGTGTACGCGTATATGCGCGTATAAGGAACTAACCGGAGAAGGAGTCAAGACCGTCAGGGCCTTTCCATTTTTCTATTGTTAATCAATCGAATGACCACCAAACTTCACAAAGGGTCGAGGTCGCAGTTTTAACCCGGCTAAACCACGATGGCCGGTTGTCATGCGGCATTTCCCAAACTCACGGGACTGCAGGTTCTCAGAAAATTGCTTTACAGACCCGACATAATGGCCTTGCTCATCACACCAGATCCGCCAGTCGTTATAGAGCTGGCTGACACCCTCCCGCTGACTGCGACTGATATCACACCGCTCTTCCAGCCACTGTCCAAGGGTGTCCTCTCCTTCGAAATATTCCTTCGTCGCTTTGACAACGCTGGCGGGTGGCCTGATTCCCTCCTTTTGCCACCTCAAGCATCCAGCCACAGCCCAGGCCATGATGCCATCACGCTCTTTCAGTAATTTATTGGGCAGTTCTCGGTCTTTCTTTTCATCAGGCACTTTGACAGTGAAAGGGATGAGGTGCAGCCGCCGCTTCATGGCGTCATCCACATTGCGGATAGATGGTTTGTGGTTTCCAGCTATCACCAGTTTGAACTGGGGTGTGTACTCGAAAAAATCCTGGCGCATAAACCGGGCAGAGATTTTGTCACCGCCAGTCAGGGTTTTGATTTTGGATTCATTCCAGCGCTTGCCCTGTTCCGTTTCCACACTGGATACAAAGCGTGCGCCCTGCAAACTGGCCAGGTCGGTGGGATGCTTTTCGTGGCGAGATTCCATAAACGTTTCCACCGAGGCATTCACCGCATAGTTGCCCAGAATCGACATTAACACATGGATGAACACCGATTTGCCATTCGCTCCGCCACCGTGCAGAAAGAAAAGAGCATGCTCCGTTGTCACGCCTGTGAGGCAATACCCCACCACTTTCTGCAAGTAGACCACCAGCTCCTGATCACCATCAGTCACATCATTGAGAAAACGCAGCCAGAGAGAACAATCGCCTTCAGGAGCCGCTGTTGTGATACGCGTCATCATATCGGCACGATTATGGTCACTCACTTGCCCGCTTTTCAGGTTCACTACACCGCCAGGCGTATTCAACAACCAGGGGTCGCGATCCCAGTCTTCTGTAACTGTGGCATGACAGGGCGATGAGCGAGCCAGTTTCACCACGCTTTGAATCGTGCTATTGGACGCCAGCCGTGTACGTTGCCGATCCGTGTCGGCCTGGCTGGCTGCTGCCCTGCACAGCTCGCGGGAAAGGTGGTTCACATAGAGCACCCGATCTGGACTCCAGCGTTGTCCCGTCCATACAAACCAGCGTCCCCACTGGGCACAGTAGCGCCAGTTATCTTTATGGTGCTGGTGGAAAGCCTCGGTAATTTCATCATCGGTCAGCAGTGAATCTCCGCCTGCCAGTAAAGACGACTCATTGTCCCCTGATCTGACCGGTGTACGTTCCCCTCCCGTAAGAAAGCCGCGCACATCAAACGGGTTTTCCTGATTATCCAGCTCTTCCAATGCATCCGCCGCATCCCACTTTTCAGGTTTCCCTTTGGGCGGAATCAGAATCTCACAGGAAGCAGCCCCTGCCTTCAGCACGGCCTGTGCGGCAGCCTCAGCATACTCGCGCCCTGTTTGATCATTATCTGGCCAAATCAGTACCTGCTTTCCCTTCAATGGTGACCAGTCGGTTTTTTTCACCGGAGCCTTGGCCCCATTCATGGCCGTTGTGGCGCAAATGCCTGCCTCAATCAAAGCCTGAGCACACTTTTCTCCCTCCACCAGCACCACCGCTTGCACTTGCTTGATAGCCGGTTGGTTATAAAGTGGTCGTGGTGAAGGTGCACGGTATTTACCAAGCTTCACATCCCAAGGGCGAAACTCTTTTCCCTTGGGAGTGTCGTAGCGGTACACGCAAGCCACCAGCTGACCTTTATCGTTAAAGTAATCCCACTTGGCCGTGTGGGGACCAAGGTCATCAACGGGTGCTTTGTTTTTGGCTTGGCTGGGTTTGGACTGAGGCATCTGAGCCTCTACACCCAGCCAGCGCGCTACAAACTGCAAAGCTTCAGGAAAATCGATATGTTGATTGGCCTGAGTGAGGTGAAACATATCGCCATTTTCACCGGTGGCAAAATCATGCCAAAGGCCTTTTTTATCACCTGTGATGGTGATCTTCAGGCTTTGCCCCTCAGCTCCACCAGTATCACCCACAGCATAATGGTCCCCATGCCCTTTGGCCTGAGGAAGCAGATATTCAATATACTGCTCAAGCCGTTCAAGCAGCCTCTCTTTCACCTCGACTGCAGAAAGCCGTTTTACCGGTTCCTGCACAATTGGTGCATCATTAAAATCCAGAAAATCAGTCATGCTTTTCGTCCTAAAAAAGAGCCATCCTGAAATAAGGGAACCAGCCTGAAACTCTGAGGCTTCAGGCTGGTGTTGGCTTAGTCCTGCCAGTTGTTGTTTGGCCCTTGCTGCGGAGCCGGTTGCTGGAACTGATAGTCCGGGTTCTGCTGATACCCGTTTGCGCCTTGCTGAGGGTAAGCTTGCTGGGGCTGCTGATTGGATTGAGGATGTGCCTGCCCCTGACCCGCTACCTCATTCATCAATGCCTGATACTGCTTATGATCCGGGGTGATCACATGTTTGATGACATTGGTGGGTTCATCATCGGCATCCTTCTCAACATCGATACGCGCCACAAACTCCATGCCGTCCAGCTCACCGAAGTTTTGCAGCCTTCGGGCCATCACTGCCTGAGGGGAGTTATCCTCCTGCTGAATGCCACGGGCCGAGCACAGCAGAGAGCGCACAAAGCTGCGTCCCATATTGGACCAGTTCGGCCCTTTAGGGCTGTGCAGACCAATCAGGCTCCACACCTTGCGTTTAGCGAAGGGACCGGTCAGTACCACATACTCTGCTTTCAGAAACACTGCGCCACTGTCGCCCTGTGTGGCCCAGCCACCCGTCCACCCCATATGAGGTTCGTCGTAGCCGCCAGGGTTCAAAGTCAGGCGGACCTTGGCGAGAGTTCCCTTGGGGATCAGGTCATAGTCCTGCTGAACCTGAGCGTTGTTGAAATCGGTCCACTCGTTGCTGGTGGCATTTTGATTATTCATTGTGCCAGTCCTTGTTCTACTTGGTGCTCAACATTGAGCGAGGGTTGTACAGGAGCACTGCTGGCATACTGCAAAGGCCGCTCTGCGAGAGGTTGGTTGATTTTTTGGAGTAGATTACCCAGATGGGCCGGTTCGGTTTGCGCCAGACGACCACTTCTGTCTTTGGCCGGAAAGCCCCAGGGATTCAGGGTTTGGCACACAAAAGTTCTTTGCAGCTGGCCTTCCTCATCCGGCAGACTGGCCATGGTGATCACTTCATCGACAATGCCCGGCAGCTCCAGACCCGTGCGGGAGCCTTCAATCTGGGGCTGGAAGATACGGCGGTTAAAGTCGTCCACCCGCTCTTCCAGAATGCCGACAAAAATCACATGCTTGTGTCGTACATGCTGAAGGTGCATGAGAGCCGCAATCATCTCCCGGCCATGCAAGCCATAAGCACCACGGGTATCAGGTTTCCCCGTGCGCTCACTGCGAGCCTCTGGCCGTGTCTTGCACCACTGGAAGCAGAGCCGTGCTAAGGCGGTAATGGAGTCGATAAAGTAAATGCTGTACTTATCGAGCGCCGCCGGATCACCGTACTGCTGACAAGCCGCCTGATAGTGAGCCTGAGAATACGGCTGATCATTCTCCAGCGCTGGGTTCGGGCCACCGATAAACGCCACCAGCATCCGAAATTCCGGCCAGGTTCTGGGACGCAATACATCGCCACTCCAACCCTGCACAGCCAGATCACCGGCTTCGAGATCCATAAACAGAGTTTGCTCAGGAGGCAGCGTCCACAGCTGTGAGGTTTTGCCTACACCGCTTGGCCCCAGCAGTACAGCCTTCACACCTTTGTCTTCCTGCTGGCGCTGGTGGGCGGGTATGATAGGCAGGCTCATACCACGCCTCCTTCACCCTGATCCACCATTGTGCAAGCTGCTTCCTGAGCCTTAGCCATACGTTGCAGGTATTTGGCATTACGCAATCTGCATACACAGCGACTGGCATGATTGAGTTCCTGCACAGCTTCCCGGGACAGGCGATCCATCTCTTCTTCAGAAAGGGTGATGATTTGCAGCAACGTCATACCGCGAAGATCATTCAGTGAGATTGGCATGGCTTTTCCTCACCGGCAGGTTGACCGTTACCATTGAAAGAGCGTTTTTGTTCATAGGCCTGTACATCCCTGATGCGATAGAGAATGCGCTGGCCAACTTTCAAAAACTGTGGCCCCAGCCCTTCTCTGCGCCACCGCTCCAGGGTGCAGGGTGATATATGCCAGCGCTGACTGAGCTCTTTGGCGGTGAGATGTTCGATACACACGATTTCCGTCTCCTGCTGTTGTTTTCCGTTTGTGCAGGTTCAGAATCGGTGGGATTTGGGTAGGAGCGTAAGGGGGTAAAAGGTAGGAGTTTGGGTAGGAGAGCAAGTTAAATGACCTCCGGCAGAGCCGGAGGCTTATTTAGGGACGCCCTCAAAGGGCTATTGTTGCGCCCATGGGCGCGATCACCAGTCTAACTTCATCTGTTCACGATGATCTTCGACCTTTTCTTGATTGCGGATGTACTCTCTAACGACGCCCTCATCAAGTCCAACTGTCGACACAAAATATCCCCTTGCCCAGAAGTTTTCCCCTGTGAAATTCCTTTGTCTACCCTTGAAATTTTTCGCAATGAGGATGGCCGTTTTTCCCTTGATATACCCTACAACGCTGGATACTGAGTACTTGGGTGGAATACTGATGCACATATGAACATGATCCGGCATCAGGTGCCCTTCCAGTATCTTGCACCCTTTTCTGTTAGCTAACTCATGAAAGATGCTTCCAAGGAACTTCCTCAAACTGCCATAGATAACCTTCTTTCTCTTCTTGGGGATAAAAACAATATGATATTTACAATCCCAACGAGTATGACTCAGACTCTTGTAGTCTGGCATGGGTTACACCTCAATGTTTCTTGGCGGAAACATCAAGGTAGATACCGCAGTAAAGGTAGAACCTGTGCGAGTCCCCCCGGCATAGCCGGGGG
>NZ_SMME01000186.1 GCF_009711465.1 Parendozoicomonas verongulae
GATAATATCTTGTCCTTTCATCATACAGTACAAAGAACGACCAATACCTTCCTTGCCTTTTGCTCGAATTTCAAAGAGACCATTGCCCATCGGGACTGTATAGGGTTTACCGAGAGCAGGGCCAAATTCTTCAATCATTTCAACGATATGGATGAAATTAGCCAATATGCCTTTGGGAAATCCTAGCGTCTCTTCCTCTACCTTTTCGTTATAAAACGTAATCTGCCACTTCATAAGGAAAAGGTTATCATATTTGATAACTATCGCAAGAAAAAGTTCCTGAGAACTGACACAGTACTGGAGAGCCACATAACGCTTGCTTGACAGGGCGCCGAAGGCG
>NZ_SMME01000497.1:0-545 GCF_009711465.1 Parendozoicomonas verongulae
CCGGCGGTGGGATTTAAGCAGACTGGCCGAGGCGAAGGTGGCGCCACAGTGGCAGGTGGTATTCTGTTGTCCCCGGCATATTGCCCCTTCATCCTTCTGGCTCAATACTTCTATTGCCGGTGCAGGGCCATCGTAGTCCAAATCACCTGGGAGTATTGATGCAGCTTCATAAACATCTTCAATCTCTTGTTTGACAACTTTCCGGCAGTGAATTTCCCAGGCGTTGATATCAGAGTTAAAAGGCAGCGGAAACCCATCAACGAATTCTCCTGTAATTATTATGTCATCTGTTGCTGACGGGGAATCAACTTTGCTGGGAGTTGCGGAGCAGGTCGAGCTCTCAGCCATCAGGACAAAGGTTTCCTTGTCCTGACGTGGCAGCCTGATTCTGGATGGCCCCCCAACCCCTTGGCAGGGCAGGCTATTTTCTGGACCCGATACGCAGAATGTGTCGTCCAGAGGCTGAACGACAGGCGATAACGTGCGGATACGCTCTGTTGATATGATATCTGTCCCCCCTTCACCTGATGGCAAAAGAAGTGTGC
>NZ_SMME01000497.1:555-1072 GCF_009711465.1 Parendozoicomonas verongulae
CCAATGGTCAGGATAAGCCAAAGATGTGAGGCATTTGCCAGCCTTTGCAACGAGCATAACATCTGATTCACCCAGGCACGAAAGGCTAGTCAATGAGTAAGATAGCGGTTCTTTTTAAGTACCGTCTCCTTTCTTTTTAATCCGCTGTCTCTTGCACCCGATGTCGCTGCTGCCCCGGCGATGAGAGTTAAGCCGGCTGACCGAATCGAAGATGAGCCCACAGGAGCAGGTGGTGTTTTGCTTCCCCTTGCACTGGACGTCTCGGCTGCTCTGGCGGTGTGAGTTAAGCAGGCTGACCGTATTGAAGATGAGGCCACAGGGGCAGGTGGTGTTCCGCCCCTCCTTGCACCGTGCGTCGTTGCTGCTCTGGTAGTGGGTCCTAAACCGGTTGACCGAATCGAAGATGACGCCACAGGGGCAGGTGGTGTTTCGCTTCCCTTTGCATTGGGGGTCTTCGCTGCCCTGGCGGTGAGAATCAAGCAGGCTGACCGTTTTGAAGGTGACGCCACAGGAGCAG
>NZ_SMME01000297.1 GCF_009711465.1 Parendozoicomonas verongulae
CATCTGTCGCTGACGGGGAATGAACTTTGCCTGGAGTTAATGTGCAGGTAGAGCCCTCAGCTATCAGCCCAAGAGTTTCATTGCCCAGGCGTGGCAGCCTGATTCCGGATGGGCTCCCAACCCCTTGGCAGACCAGGCTATTTTCTGGATCCACTACGCAAAACGTGTCGTTCAAAGGCTGAACAACGGGTAATGATGTGCGGATACGGCCTGTTGAGATGATATCGGCCTCCCCTTCAGCTGATGGCACAACAAGCGTGCAGCTACTCACCGGTTTATCTGTACTCGCATCAACAACAGCGGAAGCAACAACGGTCAGGATACAAAGCCATGAGGTATTTGCTAGCATTTGCAACGGGCATAACCTCTGATTTATTTCCTTTTGACCCGCCTCTCCTTGCACCGAGCGTCTTGGCTGCCCCGGCGGTGGTATGTCAGCTGGTTGACCGTATCGAAGATAAGGCCACAGGAGCAGGTGATATTCAGCTTCCCCTTGCACAGAGTGTCTCGA
>NZ_SMME01000702.1:0-976 GCF_009711465.1 Parendozoicomonas verongulae
TTATTGGCTCATATGACTGCGTGACCTTCAGACCGCCCTGTTTGTGACTCTGACTCGTTATGAACCTTTGTTTCCTATCACCATCCATAAGTACCCGGACCATTGCTTTCGCATAGTCTGACGGCGTCTTTTTCCGCCCTTGCTGCGTCACAGCTCTGGTCACGTTGCGGGCTACGCTCCCGACGTTGTTCCTTGAAGAGCGAAAAAATTCACTCGCCACCATTATGCGAAAGCAATGGTCCGGGTACATACAAAACACTGGTTCAACGAACACCCCAAGATATAACTGCTATTGAGGTTTATTCAGAGTATGAACATACCACCACACTATGGGAAAGGCAGCCACGAACCACGGGCGCATCTGCCTTTCAGGCCCAGCTATTCAAGTGGGCCTAAGTTTTATACTCACAGAACGCAAGGCTCTTCTGCCTCAGGAGGTGCTGATAACTCTGAGCGCCGCCAACTTCCACAATATCGTACCCAACCTCACTCTGGTCACTCTTACATACAGGGATGTGACGACATAAATCATGGCTTCCGTCTTCTGAGAACCAATCCCCAAAGAGCATTAGATAAGGCCGAAACACTATTAAAAAAATACGTGGGAGACAGGTTTCAATATTCCCGTGTTGTGCAATTAAAAGCCAGATCTTTGTCTCTTCTTAATAATTTCAGCGGGTGTATTGAGTACATCAATTCTCTTTCAGATGATTTGCAAAACAACAAAGGAGTGATGATGGCAAAAGGCAGGGCTTTGCAGGCTAAAGGGCATTTAGTGGAGGCTTTACCACTTTTCCAGAAACTTTATGCAGAATATTCGGCCTCCTTCAATGATCAAAAAACCAATGGGCTAGCACTGGGCAGGCATCTCCAGATCATGGGGGGCACGGACAATCTGAGAGTGGCTCGGGACATTTTTACCTGGCTGCGTACCCGGACGGCCAATGGGCAGGTAAACACCCCCTGTAATGACAAG
>NZ_SMME01000702.1:986-1066 GCF_009711465.1 Parendozoicomonas verongulae
GGCCATGGGGCAGGGGAATATTCCCTGTGATGACAAGGATATCGAGCTGACTCTGGGCAGGCATCTCCAGATTATGGGAG
>NZ_SMME01000702.1:1076-1186 GCF_009711465.1 Parendozoicomonas verongulae
GTGCTTCAGGTCATCGGAGGTACAGACAACCTGAGAACGGCTCTGGACATTTATACCCACCTGCGCACCCGGGCGGCCGGGGGACAGGCAAACACCCCCTGTAATGACAA
>NZ_SMME01000702.1:1196-1727 GCF_009711465.1 Parendozoicomonas verongulae
TAGACAACCTGAAAATCGCCCGGGACATATTAGTCAGGCAGCGTACTCGGGCGGCCGGGGGGCGGGCGAACACTCCTTGTAATGACAAGGATATCGAGTTAACACTGGCCAGGCATCTCGAGATCATGGGAGGGGCGGACAATCTGCAAGCAGCACTGGACATCTTTGTCCGGCTGCGCACCCGTGCGGCCGGGGGGCAGGCAAACACCCCTTGTAATGACAAGGAGATCGAACTGGCTTTGGGTAGACACCTTCAGTTTATGGGAGGCACGGACAACCTGAAAATGGCTCTGGACATCTTTACCCGGCTGCGGCACCCGGGCGGCAGGTGGGGAGGTGAACACTCCCTGTGATGACAAAGGATGAACGAACACCCCCTGTGATGATAAGGATATCGAAATGGCTGTAGGCAGGCACCTCCAGCTCATTGGAGGCATAGACAAGCAGAGAGCAGCCCTGGACATCTTTATCCGGCTGCGCACCCTGGCGGCCGGGGGGCGGGCGAACATCCCCTGTGATGACAAGGAGATC
>NZ_SMME01000702.1:1737-1960 GCF_009711465.1 Parendozoicomonas verongulae
GCGAACACCCCCTGTCGGGACAAAGATATCGAATTGGGTATTGCATCTGTTTTTATTGATACGGGAGAGTGGGAGAAGTTTGATGGGCTGCAACTCGAAAAACAGTTGTTTTCAGGGTTCGAAACCTGTTTATGTTTTAGCATCCGCAACTTCCGGGAATTAACGGAAGTTGAGGACATATCACCCGCACATACGACTCTGTTGGGGAAAGCGCTGCATTGGG
>NZ_SMME01000702.1:1970-2585 GCF_009711465.1 Parendozoicomonas verongulae
TATGCGAATGGCCATGGACATCTTTACCCAATTGCGCACAAGGGCAGTCGGGCAGGCGAATACCCCCTGTGATGATAAGGATATCGAACTGGCTATGGGCAGATTGCTTCAGAGCATCGGGGGCACGGCCAACATGAAAGCAGCTCTGGAGATCTTTATTCGGCTGCGTACCCGAGCGGCCTGGGGGCAGGTGAACACCCCCTGTGAGGACAAGGAAATCGAGTTAACGCTGGGCAGACATCTCCAGATTATGGGGGGTAAGGATAACCTGAAAGCGGCTCTGGGTATCTATACCCAGGTGCGCACTCAGGCGGCCGGGGGGCAGGCGAACACCCCCTGTGATGACAAAGGATGAACGAACACCCCCTGTGATGATAAGGATATCGAGCTAACACTGGGCAGATATCTTCAGACCATTGGAGGCAAGGGCAGTCTGGAAGTTGCTCTGGAGATCTTTACCCGACTGCGCACCCGAGCGGCCGGGGGACGGGTGAACACCCCCTGTAATGATAAGGATATCGAGTTAACGCTGGGCAGATATCTCCAGATATCAGGGGGTCTAGGCAACCTGCAAAAGGCCCTGGTCATCTTTACCAGATTGCGCACCCGGGCGGC
>NZ_SMME01000702.1:2595-3451 GCF_009711465.1 Parendozoicomonas verongulae
CGAAAGATGAACGATGGAGGAAAAAGGAGTGGAAGTTATTGGCTCTTATGGCTGGAGAAGCTCCGTGTAAACAGGGCGATGAGGTTTGATAGCCTGATGTATACCTCAGACACCCCCGTCTGTGATTCTGACACATTTTGAACCTTTTCTCCCTCACCGTCATCCATACAAAACACTGGTTCAACATCCCCCTGACATAACGGCTATAAAGGTTTATTCAGAGTATGAACATACCACCACGCTATGGGAGAGGCCGCCATTACTGGCAGGCGCCTCCTCGCAGGCAAAGCGATTCAAGTCGGTATACACCTTATACCCCCAGTACACATGGTTCTCGATATCCTGGTCACCCTGAGTACCACCAGCTTTCACAACGCCGTACCCAGCACTCATATATACAGACATGTCAGGATATAAATGAGGGCTTCCGTCTTCTGAAAAACAACCCTCAACGAGCATTAGATAAGACGGAAACGCTATTAAAAAAATATGAGGGAGACATGCAGCAATACGCTCGTGTTGTGCAGTTAAAAGCCAGGTGCTTATTTGTTCTTGAGAATTTTGCTGGGTGTATTGGATACGTCGATTCGCTTCCAGAGGCCTTGCAAAACAATAAAGGGCTGATAATGGCAAAAGGCAGAGCTTTACAGGCGAGAGGCCATTTAACTGAAGCTTTACCACTCTTTGAGCGCCTTTATGAACAATACTCAGCCTCTCCCAATGATGAAAAAACTAATGGGCTGGCATTGGGCAGACATCACCAGCTCATGGGGAGCACGAACAACCTTAGAACAGCCCTGGACATCTTTACCAGGCTACGCACCCGGGCAGCCGGGGGGCGGGTGAACACCCCTTG
>NZ_SMME01000702.1:3461-3688 GCF_009711465.1 Parendozoicomonas verongulae
AGGGGGCGCGAGCAACCTGAGAGCGGCCTGGGACATCTTTACCCGGCTACGCACCCAGGCAGCCGGGGGGTGGGTAAACATCCCTTGTAATGACAGGGAGATAGAACTGGCTCTGGGCAGACTGCTTCAGGTCATGGGGGGTACGGATAACCTGAAAAGGGCCCTGGACATCTTTACCCGGCTAAGCATCCAGGCGACCAGAGGACAGGCAAACACCCCCTGTGATG
>NZ_SMME01000702.1:3698-3992 GCF_009711465.1 Parendozoicomonas verongulae
GGCGGGCACCTTTTCTTTACAAACAAAAAGGTTTAAAAGGGCCTGCGTCTTGCTCCCTCAAAACACAAGGTTCTTCAACCCGAAGGGGGGATAGCAACCATGGGCACTGCCAACTTTCACAACGTTCTTTCCAGCACTTCCCGGCTCACTCTCATATACAAGGAGAGGACGACATAAGTGATGGCTTCAAGCGTCTGAAAGCCGACCCTCGGAGTGTATTAGATGAGACCGCAGAGCTATTAAAAAAATACTCGGGAAACCCGTATCAATATGCTCGTGTTGTGCAATTAAAAG
>NZ_SMME01000702.1:4002-4437 GCF_009711465.1 Parendozoicomonas verongulae
ATGGGCAGATTGTTTCAGAGAATTGGGGGCACAGACAACCTGAGAACGGCCCTGGGTATTTTTACTCAGCTGCGCACCCGGGCGGCCGGGGGGAAGGTAAACACCCCCTGTGATGACAAGGATAGAACGAACACCCCCTGTGATGATAAGGATATTGAACTGGCTCTGGGCAGAAACCTCCAGATCATGGGTGACGCAGACAACCTGAAAGCAGCCTTGGACATCTTTGTCCGACTGCGCACTCAGGCGGCCAGTGGGAAGGCAACCCCTCTCAGTGGGGACAAGGATATCGAACTGAGTCTCGCAGCCATTTTCATTGATACGGGAGCATGGGAGCAGTTTGATGGGCTGCAACTCGATAAACAGTTGTTTTCAGGGCCTGAAGTCTGTTTATGTTTAAGCATCCGTTACTTCCAGGAATTAATGGACGTTGAG
>NZ_SMME01000702.1:4447-4622 GCF_009711465.1 Parendozoicomonas verongulae
TGGAAGCTTTACCGCTCTTTGAACATCTTTATGAAAAATATTCAGGCTCTCTCAATGATGCAAAAACACATGGGATAGCACTGGGCAGACTACTCCAGGCTATGGGGAGTACAGGTAACCTGGAAGCGGCCCGGGAGATCTTTACCCGGCTGCGCACTCGGGTGGCAGGTGGGGT
>NZ_SMME01000702.1:4654-5088 GCF_009711465.1 Parendozoicomonas verongulae
AGGTGAACACTCCCTGTGATAATAAGGAGATCGAGCTGGCCGTGGGCAGGCACCTCCAGATTATGGGGGGCAGGGACAATATGAAAACAGCCCTGGACATCTTTACCCAGCTGCGCACCCGGGCGGCCGGCGGGCAGCCGGGCATCCCCTGTAATGACAAGGAGATCGAACTGGCTCTGGGCAGGCTACTCCAGATTATGGGGGGCACGGACAACCTGAGACTGGCACTGGACATATTTACCCGGTTGCGCACTCAGGCGGCCAGAGGGCAAATGAACACTCCCTGTAATGACAAGGACATTGAACTGGCTCTGGGGATACACCTTCAGCTTATGGGAGGTCTGGACAACCAAAAAGCAGCCCTGGACATCTTTACTCAGCTGCGTACCCGGGCCGCCGGTGGCCAGGCGAACACCCCCTGTAATGATAAGGAT
>NZ_SMME01000702.1:5098-5216 GCF_009711465.1 Parendozoicomonas verongulae
ACTGTCTCTGGGTAGACACCTTCAGCTTATGGGAAGTACGGACAACCTGAGAGCAGCCCTGAGCATCTTTATCAGGCTACGCGCCCGGGCGGCTGGAGGGCAGGTAAATACCCCCTGT
>NZ_SMME01000702.1:5611-5732 GCF_009711465.1 Parendozoicomonas verongulae
GATGATAGGGATATCGAACTGGCCCTGGGCAGACACCTTCAGATCATGGGGGGCACAGATAATCTCAAGGCAGCCCTGGAGATCTTTACCTGGCTGCGCATTCGGGCAGCCAAAGGGCTGG
>NZ_SMME01000599.1:0-1101 GCF_009711465.1 Parendozoicomonas verongulae
CTCACCAGGCACAAGCGCACCCACACAGGGAGCAGGCCTTTTGCCTGTGACCAGGGCGGATGCAACAAATCTTTCACCACATCTGGCGAGCTCACCAAACACAAGCGCTCGCATACAGGGAAGAAGCCCTTTGCCTGTGACCATGACGGATGCAACAAGTCTTTCACCCAATCCGGCGATTAGCAGACACAAGCGCATCCACACAGGGGACAAACCTTTTGTCCGACTTTGACGGGTGCAGCAAGTCTTTCACCTGAGCAGGACGGGTGCAACAAGTCATTCATCGCATCCGGCCATCTCAGCGCCCACAAACGCACCCACACAGGGGAGAGGCCCCCTTTATCTGTGACCAGGGCGGGTGTAACAAATCTTTCAACTCATCCGGTTATCTCACCGTCCACAAACGCACCCACACAGGGGACAAACCTTTTGTCTGTGACCAGGGTGGATGCCATAAAGCGTTTACCACAACTTGTAATCTCACCAACCACAAGCGCATCCACACAGGAGAGAAGCCCTTTGTCTGTGACCAGGACGGATGCGACAAGTCTTTCACTTCATCCAGTCACCTCACAAGCCTTTTCCCAATCCGGCGATCTCACGGGTCGTTCACTACATCCAGTCATCTCACCAAGCACAAACACAAACCAGGCATTCACTACATCCGGTAATCTCACCGCCCACAAACGCATCCACACTGGGGGTAAGTCCTTTGTCTGTGACTTTGACGGATGCGACAAGCGTTTTACCCAATTATTTCATCTCACCAGACACAAGCTCATCCACACAGGGGACAGGCCCTTTGTCTGCGACTTTGACGGGTGCAGCAAGTCTTTCACCTAACTTTGACGGATGCAACAAAACTTTTATCACATCCGGAAATCTCAACGTCCACAAACGCATCCACACAGGGAAAAAGCCCTTTGTCTGTGATCAGAACGGGTGTAACAAAGTGTTTACCACATCCGACAACCTCACCGTCCATAAGCGCACTCACGCAGGGAATAAACGCTTTGTCTGTGACCATGATGGGTGCAATCAGTCTTTCGTCCACTCCTGTCATCTCATCAGACATAAGCGCATCCACACAGGGGACAGGCC
>NZ_SMME01000599.1:1111-1239 GCF_009711465.1 Parendozoicomonas verongulae
TTCTTTCATCCAGTCCGGTTCACTCACCACCCACAAACGCATCCACACCGGGGATAAGCCCTTTGTCTGTGACTATCATGGGTGCAACCAGGCTTTCGCCACATCCGGTAATCTCACCAAACACAAAT
>NZ_SMME01000599.1:1693-1789 GCF_009711465.1 Parendozoicomonas verongulae
ATCCACACAGGGGTGAGGCCCTTTTCCTGTGATAAGGACGGGTGCCATAAAGCGTTTCTCTCATTGAGTGATCTCATCAAACACAAGCGCACCCAC
>NZ_SMME01000392.1 GCF_009711465.1 Parendozoicomonas verongulae
TGCTGATTTCTGGCGTCGTGTCGATCGTCCCGGCAATACGTGGAAAACGGGTGACCTTGTGGCGGCACAGGCTGATGACACCATGGGTGTCGATAATGGTGCATCGCTGGCCGAGTATTCTGAATCCGTGCACACGACAGTTCCTCCCCTGATAGTGAATTGCCATATGCAGCATGACTGGAGGCGCCTTTTCTTTGGCGGGCCAGGCGTGGATAAGGAGGGCAGAATACGCCATATTCAAGGGGCGCTGGCCATGGCACAGCCGGGGCAGGCAATAATACTCAAGGGTGCGGATTGGTCCGATCTGACGTTTCAACAGAAGATAGCCTCGTTGCAAGAACAAAAGCAGTACGAGAGTAATGGCCAAACCTGTTACTTACCAGACGATGTTCAGTTTTACCGGGCCAGTGTCGGTGAGGGAGAACTGGCCAGTCTGTATGAGTCGTCCGTTGAACGGGTGACCAGTCCCCCGAAAACTCCCATTGTTGTGAATCAGTGTACTCTCAGGGAATGGCTGAATCCCGCCATGATCAATGAAGCAGGTTACAGCGTTCTTAACACTGCATTAGAGAATCAGATTCAGGCAGGAGCTACGGTGACTATTACATCTCCCTTGAGTGAGTCCCTGTGGTTTATGTTACTGAACCGGCTGCAGACTATTGGGCTCAATACGGGACAGAAACCCAAAGTGTTTCTGGTCCATGCTGAAGGTCAGCCAGAGCAGCTTGG
>NZ_SMME01000168.1 GCF_009711465.1 Parendozoicomonas verongulae
CAATAGGAAAGATGAGTGACCCGATCTGTCTTTTTCACAACCACACCCTGATCACCAACATCACAAGAGGCCGCCAGCTACATTGCTATTTTCTTTGTTTTATTATGGGAAGGATGGGAATGGTTTTCAGGCTGAACGTTGTTGTTACCAGTCTCTGCATAGTGATCGGCCCGGCTTTATCTGCTACCTATGCATCAGAAGACAAGAGTAGACTCTTGCCCCTGTTCCGTTACGGTCATTAGATGTGATATCGACAGGCGGCATTGCCGTACACCCTGCGGACAGCATACATATCCACCCCGGTGAAACCACATCTTG
>NZ_SMME01000768.1:0-9250 GCF_009711465.1 Parendozoicomonas verongulae
ATGTCGCTGAACTGAAAACAGACGTTGCTGAACTCAAAACTGATTTCCACGAAATGAAATCCATGCTCAGGCTTATCCTCTCAAGGCTCCCCGCATAACACGTCACTACGCCTGTGCTGGAACACATGTTCCGCGCAGGTGCTACCAGGTAATCCCCGCGTTTGTATAAAACAGCAGCCGCCTACTGTGACAACTATCTTGAAAAACACTGCTCTTCAGGGAAGACGAATCCAGATTCCCAACTAGACTTCCCGCTCCATAGTAAAGCTACGAATAATACTAATGATCAAGCATTCGAAATACAGAGCTCTTTCGGCAGCTGCAATCTTTATTAGCGCTGCGCTTCAATCTGTGGTGGCTTTTTGTGAAAGTCCGTCACCCTTTCAGTGTGAAGCCTGTAATGCCCGTCTGATGAGCGGGTCATCAGGACTAAGTCTGGAGTTTCTTCTGAAAACTCTGGCAACCGACCCGGATATGACGGCCCGGCTGGAAGCTACAGAGTCCGGCTTGCGCTACCGGTATGATGCCCTGCCCGAGAGCGAACGTCTGTTCTTTGACTTTCCCGGCAGTGGTGCAAACAGTCTGGAATATCTCCAGGTCACCAGCGGTTCTGCGGCCAGTAACAATGTTGGCTTACTCACCCACACTGCATTCTCTGAGAACATGCCTAAGAGGCAGCAGGCCCGGCTGGCATCAATACTTGAACACGGTCTTAAAGCACTGAATCAATTCAGCCATCAGGCTTTTGCAACCCTTGAGGACGATGCACCGGTTCTTATTGTGTCCCATCCTGATCATGCGGTTATCACATTCTATAGCACCGGCATCCCCTTAAAGGCTCTGGGTGAAGTTGTGCTGAATGCCCAGTGGCAGGCAGATGTATCCCTCTTTCAAGAGCACGGGCACTCCAACCGGCCAGCGGTTGTATCAGAAGGTTTATCAGAACGGGATAACCCGACAAAACAGTTACAGCTGATAACAGTATCCGTGGCCTATAAGGAACCTTTCACGAAAGCATTGCTTGAGTATCTGGGCACGGTCACCGGAGCACTTGGCGGAACCAAACTGCGTACCAGCTTATTAAAAGCAGGGCAAAGTGGCGAGACAGCATGGAAGCGTGAGGGGGAAACCAAGCCCGATGAAGAGCTAACCAACGACCCCGACGAGCAGCTTATGGATGCCCCCCTCCCGGAAAATTCTGACCCCAAAGAGCCTGTACGTGTTGATATTCCTAGCAGCACTTACTATTTCTTCCTCCGCAAGGAAAACCCTGAAGACAAACGCCCTGTTATTGATATTTCCCACGTTCAGACCGTGGCCGAAGTATTAGCCCATCTTAATGCAATCGTTGAAAAAATCCTCAGAGGAGACATGATTGGCAGCAAACTTTATCCAGATGAGCTTTATTTTCACCGCTTTCTTATTTCACCCAATCTTGTCA
This sequence comes from Parendozoicomonas verongulae, assembly GCF_009711465.1. Lineage (GTDB taxonomy): Bacteria > Pseudomonadota > Gammaproteobacteria > Pseudomonadales > Endozoicomonadaceae > Sansalvadorimonas > Sansalvadorimonas verongulae. The sequence continues at coordinate 1,442 of NZ_SMME01000768.1, forward strand.
GTGATACAAAAGAGGCTCTCAAAAGTCGACACGTAGGGGGGTACGCCTTCAACACATACCCACTCAATGAGTTTGAGAGGGGCAAGGCTATAAACATTCGTCACAACATTCTGTGTCTTAACACTTTTCTCGACAATTTATTGCCAGCAAACCAATACACGCCTCCGGCTGAAGTAGAGTTTGAACCTGAAACAAAATCAGTTTTACCATCGCCATCGCCCCACCCTCAAACGCCAGCGGCCAAAACATTATCTCCAGAGGCGTCTCTTACATCCCGGTACAGCGTCCAGAAAACCATGCAGGCTTTTTCCGTTGGTGCCGCTGTTGGCGGCGGGATTCATCTGGGTATGCATATCCACAACAAGTACCGCAGAGATGCCATGCTACCCCATCACTATGATCGTGAAGCATGGAAAGCTCTGGCAACCGATACTTTTGCGGGGGGAGTGCGTCAGGGCATAAGTGGAGCCGCAGCCCAGAACCTTATTGATGCAGGCTTTACCCCCGCTTCTGCTGCTGTTGCTACCGGGCTTGTGCAGTCGGTTTACGACAATTATTCCAATGGTAACCTGTTCCGTTTTGGTCTGATATCCACCCTTGTGCACTCAGGGGCATCTTCTGTTGCAGCCGGTATGGGGGCCCAGGCTGGGCGCATGTCATTTGCCGCGCTTCCTTATATCGGGAAAACACCTCCCGTGCAGCTGGCAGGTTCCATGACAGGCAGTGTTGTCGGGCAAATGCTCTATCACTATGTCACGAATAACAGCCTCCGCTACGAAGACTGAACTAGCTCACGCCGGCATTTTTCGAGGTATTTACCAATGGGTATAAGACATAATTTGATTCACAAGCTTCTGTGCACCGTGCTTACACTTTTTGCTGCCATATCGGCGTCCTCTGTATTCTCCGACCAGGGACACATCTATAACACCACCAGCCCTTGTGAAATCTGCAATGTGCAGCTCGCTCCCGGCGGTGCAGGGCCAACCCTGACATTCACACTGAAAACCCTGGCATCCGACCCGGATATGACGGCGAAGATAACCGCCTCGGAATCAGGATTGCGCTATCACTACAACCTGATTCCAGACAGTGAATATCTCTACTTTGACTTTCCCGATGAACAGCCCCGGGAGCTGAATTACGCTCACATCGCCAGAATCGCTGCAGCTTACAATGCCAGTGGTGTTGTCACGCGTACCCAACAGCCAGAATCCATAACACACCACGAGGTCAGTACAATACGGAATGCTCTGGGAGCAGCATTGAAAGCTCTGGCGCGATTTAACTCTCAGGCTTTTGAGGCTATGGCTGATCACACCGTAGCTCTCATCACACTTAATGCGTCCAACTGGCAGGTGACACTATACACTGCCGCTCCCCACCTCCAGCCACTTGTTGAAATATCTCAGGAGGCTGATCATCCGGAGCAAATAGTCCCCAGAACGGCGCTTTGGGAGAAACCGCAGGACAGTGATGTTTACGAACAGGCAGCCACCGAAAAGAGTCTTGATGTTATTGCAGTTCAGGTAGCCTATAAAGAGACCCTGTCCGGCAAGTTGAAAGAGTATCTGAGTTCAGTCACTGCAACAGTGAATGGACAGTCTGTTCACCCGGCCTTACTACAGGCAGGGCTCAGTGGGGAGCTTGCCTGGACAGAGGTAACCCCTCAGGACATTAAGCATTCTTCGGCAAAAGAGAGTCTCAATACAGGTGATGACAGCGCTCCTCCCCTGCCAGACAGTTTTCGCGTTCTTCGGGCACAACTTGACGACTCCAATATCTATGCCCATCTGGTCACGCACAAAGAGGGTGCCAGACCGGTTATTGATATCAGCCATGTAGAGTCAGCCACAGAGGCATTGCTTCACATCAGCCTAATCTTAGAGCATATTGCGGATGATGGTTTCAGTAAATTCAATGTTTACCCTGCAGAGATCGGAGTACAGCAATTCCTCCTTCCCCCTAAGGTACGCTACAGTGTCAGCTGCATTTTAGCGGACGCCGGTTCCTATTACAGGGTTGACCCATACCACAAAGAATTACTGGATCAGATCAGCGAATCTATCCCTTCACTTGATATTCTGCGAATAAATCTCATCGACGCTCCAAAGAAGCCTGTCAATGCCGCTCAATCTGTCACACATCCTGATGCTGACTCCCTCTATAAACAGAAGCCAGCAGAAGAATCAAAAAGCCAGACTCCACTGCCAGAAACCAGCCGTCTTACAACCAGCCGCCTTACAAGAAGTGCACAAAGCTTTGCTCTCAGTGCCCTTGTTGGGGGAACTGTAAGCACAGGCCTGCATATTCACGACCACTACCGCAAACACAACAAGCTCCCCCACCAGTACAACAGGGAGGAGTGGAAAAAGCTGGCGTTGAGTTCTGTTTACAGCAGCTTCCGCCATGGCATCAGCGGCATAGCTGCCCAGAACCTGATTGATGCCGGATTACCCGCAGGTATTATCGTCGGCACAGTCAATGGGGTTTATGACTCTTACAGAAATGGCAGCCTCTTCGATCAGGGCATTATCTCCGTGCTGGTGAATGCTGGAGTATCTTCAGCCGCAGCAGGGGCAGGGAGTCAGTTCGGGCGTGGTGCCATGCTGAACGTACCGGGTATTGGCTCAACACTTCCGGCACAAATGGCAGGCGCTGTCGCAGGCAGTGTTATAGGCCAGTTGCTTTACCAGTATGTCACCAGCAATGCATACAGGCATTATGATCGGAATGCTCGGTTAAACATACGGATGAGTGACTAAAGACGTTTAGAAAAGGTCAGCAAACAGACACAACACTGACTCGGGAATGCACCCCTGACAGGGGCAAATAATAAATTTTTCCCGACCTGCACATCCGTTGATTTACATCAATATCCTCCTATGCGGCGGTATTATTATCGCCGCCAATCTCTTCCCTGTTCATTGCGGAAACCACCGTGGAAATTGACTTTATGGCCCTCTTGAACAAGAGCGTGCCGCTGCTCGTCTTTGTTGTTCTTTTTCTTGGCTATACCCTTGGAAAGCTGCGTTTTGGCACCTTTGAACTCGGCTCAACATCGGGTGTGCTTCTTGTCGGTTTGCTGTTTGGGCACTTTGGTTTGTCAATGCCCGGCGGATTGGACGACATTGGATTTATTCTCTTTATCTTCTGTGTTGGTCTTCAGGCCGGCCCTCGCTTCTTCAGTGTATTCCTGGAAGATGGCTCCAAATATATTTTGCTGGCCGTTGTCGTCTCTGGCAGTGCATTGGTTCTGGCAAAACTTTTCGCCTGGTATCTGGATATGAACCCTGCCCTCGCTGCAGGTATGCTGGCCGGTATTCTTACCAGTACCCCGACTCTGGTAGGTGCACAGGATGCCATCAAGCAACTGGCCCCAAGTAACGAGTTTGACCTGCTGCAGATGCTCAGTGTTGGTTACGCCATGACCTATATTACGGGCACGTTGATTCTCATTATCGGCGTTCGTTACTTCCCCAAGCTGTTAAATATCAATCTGAAGAACGAATCCGAAATGCTGGCCCGCGAGCGTGGTCTGGCCGGCGACCCGGACGCAGTGAAGAAAGGTGATCTGCCAATCATTCGCGTATACCGCATCAGCACCAAACTGGCAGAATCGCTGGAAGGAAAAACCCTTCGCCAACTGAATCTGCACGAGCGCACGGGTTGTCTGGTTGACAAGATTCGTCGTAACGGCAGCATTTTTGAACCTAACGGTGACACCCCGCTGCTGGAAGGTGACTCTGTAGCCATGGTGGGCAAGCCCCGGGACTTCCGTAAGTTCCCTTACGAGCTGGGGGATGAAGTTCTGGATACCGAGATGCTGGATCACCAGGTAGAGTACCGCAAAATTGTACTGACCAACCAGAAAGTAGCTGGTAACGAACTGTCCAGCCTGGCTATTGACGAACAACACCACTGCTTCGTGCATAAGGTGAAACGCTCCCAGATAGAAATGCCTATCAACCAGGGGCTGCGTCTGTCCAAGGGTGACATTATGCTGATCTCCGGTGAGCGTGCTCGTCTGGATCGCCTCACCAGCATCCTGGGCTACGAAGAAAAGCAGTCTCACACGACTGACCTGATCACCTTCTGTCTCGGCATTGTTATGGGTCTGGTCATCGGCCAGATCATTGTTAAGGTTGGCGGTATCGACGTGACTCTGGGTAATGCTGGTGGTTTGCTACTGTCTGGTATCGTGATTGGTCACCTGCGGGCCAACCAGCCAACCTTTGGACAGGTTCCTCCGGCGGCTCTTTACGTCCTTATGGAGCTGGGTCTGATGTTCTTTATGGCAAACGTTGGTCTGAAAGCCGGTGGCGGTATTCTGGAAGCTATGAGCAGCGCCGGTTTGATGGTGGTCATCAGTGCTGTGATGATTGAAGTTACCCTGATGTTTGTCGCCTACATATTTGGCCGCTACTGCCTTGGCATGAACCGCGCCCTGCTCCTCGGTGCGATTACCGGTGCCATGACATCAACCCCGGCTCTGAACGTAATCACTCAGGAAGCTGATAGCAACGTTCCATCTCTGGGTTACGCAGGTACCTATACATTTGCCAACGTGTTCCTGACATTGGTTGGTACCATGATGATTGCTCTGTAGCTCTTTAACGGGTTGTGTCGCAAAAATTTCCGAGAATGAAAAATCGCAATTCTCTAGACGCAACTATGCCGCCAGAGAGTAGAAATACTCCCACGATGTTGTTGCCCCGGAGTCAGGGTATTGACCTTTTCTCAACATGTGAGAAAGCTCAATACCTGCCAGTGTCGCTTGTGCGGAATCGAAGTTCTTGAACTGCATCATGGGACGGGTAACCGTTTCACAAACCGGTGATCCTGTTCCACGAGATTGTTCAAATATTTGCTCTGATAGATGGTTATCCTGGGATCACCATCTTCAAGCCCGGCATTGATAGACTTGAGGGCACTTGTGTTGCTGCCGCTTTTATCAATCGCTACCTTTACTGGCTGGCCATGTTGCCGAATGGCCTTACGAAAAAAGGCTTTGGCCGCTTTTGTTATAGGTCTCATCCATTCTCCAGAACGTTCCCACAGCCGGTTTGCTTTTACAGTGACGACATTCCAGCTTCGGTGCATATTCTACAGTCCAGCGGTTGATGGTTGAATGATCCACTGGAATACCTCGCTCCGTCATCAGCTCCTCGATCGGGGTGTGCTTTATGCGCAAATAGCAAAAAAATATAATTATGAAAAACAGTAGGTTATATTATTTTTTGTGGATTTTAATGAGCCGTATACTTCACATCAATGAACTATTATCACTATCCTTCACTCAAACGGATAATTCATCTATTTGGGTTGTAATCATGAGCATCGCACAGAAAGTCGATAAGAAGATCAGCCGCTGGCCTGACTTCAAGGTGTTCAGGCTACAGGACTTTGAGGAGTATAAAGATAACCCCAAGGCTGTATCTGAGGCACTTTCCAGACAAGTGAAGCGGGAAAATATTATCCGCTTCTCAAACGGTCGTTTTTACAAGCCCAAAATGACTCGATATGGAAAGGTGCGACCCGGGCAAGACGCATTTGTTGAGGCTTTCCTCTACAAGTCCAACAAAAAGAGAAAGGAACAGATTGCCTATATTACGGGGGCATCACTTCTTTATGAGTGGGGGTTAACGACTCAGGTTCCTTCGCGTGTTCAGATGGCCAGTACGGAAGGCACTTATGATCAGGTAATCAAAGGCATTCGTATCAGTGCTAAAAAAGCCAGTGTCGACAAACTCAATGAAAATCGTGTCCTGGTCTTACAGGTTCTGGATGTCGTGAAGAGTTTTAAAACAATCCCTGATGCCGATTATGAAAATATTGTCAGGGTGCTTAAGAAATACGTCAGCCGGTTTAATAAATCTTCCATTCGGGAGGTCGAGAATATAGCTGTCAAATATTACCGGCCTTCTGTGCGGGCATTTATGGGCGCACTTATGGAAGATACTCTGGGTTACCAGAGTAAAAAGCTGAAAGAAACCCTGAGCCCTCTCAGCCAGTATATAATGGGCGTTAATTCAAATCTTGTAAATAATCCTGGAGCCTGGCAGCTGCAGTAGCGCACAGAGTACCTTCTCCAAAGGCACGGAAGTCTACCGTGCCTTTTTTATTGAAACGAAAAGTTTCGTCACACTCACACCAGAAGAGTGATTAATGCAGCTCCATACTAACCACGAATTATTTGAAGAGCTTATCAGGCTGACAGCGGATCATCTGGAAATCCCTGATGTATTTATTGAAAAGGATTATTGAGTTACCCAGATTCTCAACAACATTTCAGAATCCGAGTTCAAGGATTGTGTTGTTTTTAAAGGGGGAACAAGTCTGAGCAAAGCTTATCGGCTTATCTCCCGGTTTTCGGAAGATGTTGATCTGGCTCTTTTATGTGAAGAGAAGTTGAGTGATGGACAGAGGAAGAAGAAGCTCAGAAATGTAGAGAAAGCAGCAGTTTCCGGGTTCAAGAGTGCGGGCAAACAGGCGAAAGAGAGTGGTCGTGACGCTGAGAGCAAAGGCTCAAAGTACCGTAAAACCTGGTGGGAATATGATCGTCTGGCATTAAATGGCGAGTTTGGGCAGGCACATCCTTTCCTGCTGCTGGAAATTAATTCTTTTGCTGACCCTAACCCCCATAGTCCCATGCAGCTGCAATCCTATATTGGAGAGTTTCTGCAGGAGCATGATGGTGCAGAGGATATTGAAACATATGGTCTTGAGCCGTTTGAGATCAACGTGCTTTCAACCAAGAGAACGATGGCCGAAAAAATTATGGGGCTGGCCCGTGCCAGCCATCAATGCACTGCCGATAACTACTCAGAACTAGCACAGAAAATCAGGCATATTTACGATATCCATCACCTGATCACCCGGGATGAAACGGTGAAGAACTGGCTGCCAACCGATGAATTTTTCAGCATTCTGTCAGCTGTTCATGAGAATGATAAATCTGTTCACAATAAGTCGGCAGACTGGTGCCATGCTCCCCTGGCTGGGCATTCTATTTTCTCTTCCTTTACCGATGTCTGGGCGCAGCTCGAAGCGACATGGAATGGAAGCTTCAAAGTGCTGGTTTACGAAGAGTTGCCAGCCAAAGATGCTCTGGCAAATTGCTTTGAAACACTGAGACAGTCCTTGGCTGACTATGACAACTGGTTGCAAGTTAAAGAGCCAGAATAACAAATGAGTGAGCTTTACCTCATATATTACGTCCAAGCATAAGTTCAGAAGCACCCATCTTGCCACGAAGAATATCGCAAGCCTTGAACAGCTTGCTGGAAAGCTTGTGAAGGTTAGTCAGCCATACGAGCCAATAGCAGTCGTTCCCTCAGCCTCCAGGGGTCATCTTTCTTCTGTTCTTGTCGTTGGGGTTCAAGGTCGCTGGCCAGATCAAAGAGTAATTCCGATCGCTGCCTGAACTCATGCTCCTTTTCCTCTTCGATACCTAATGATTGCAGCTTAAGCTTCGGCCAGACGGATAAAAGACGGAAACAATGAGCCAGCTGGCTGAGACAGGATGCATTTGTACCTCCACTGCTCTCCACCGCAAGGGCAGCCCAATTGAACGCTTTCCCCAGAAGGGTCGTATGTATGGGCAATATGTCCTTAGCTTGCGTTAATTCCCGGAAGTGGCGGATGCTAAAACATAAACAGGTTTCGAATCCCGAAAACAACTGTTTTTCAAGTTTCAACCCATCAAACTGCTCCCACTCTCCTGTATCAATGAAAACAGATGCGAGAGCCAGTTCGATCTCTTTGTTCTCACAGGGAGTGTTCGCCTGCCCCCCGGCCGCCTGAGTG
>NZ_SMME01000768.1:9260-9453 GCF_009711465.1 Parendozoicomonas verongulae
GAAGATCTCCAGAGCCTTTCTCAGATTGTCCGGGCCTCCCATGGCCTGAAGATGTCTGCCCAGTGTTAACTCAATCTCTTTGTCATGACAGGGGATGTTCGCCTCTCCCTCAGCCGCCCGGGTGCGCAGGTGGGTCAAAATATCCAGGGCTTCTCTCAGATTGTCCGGGCCTCCCATGAGCTGGAGATGTCTG
>NZ_SMME01000768.1:9821-10039 GCF_009711465.1 Parendozoicomonas verongulae
TGCCCGTGTACGCAGCTGGGTAAAGATGTCCAGAGCAGTTCTCAGGTTATCCATGCCACCCATGACCTGGAGATGTCTGCCCAGTGTTAACTCGATCTCCCTATCCTCACAGGGGGTGTTTGCCTGCCCCCCGGCCGCCAGAGTACGCAGCCGGACAAAGATGTCCAAGGCTGCTTTCAGATTGTTCATACCTCCCATAATCTGGAGATGCCTGCCCA
>NZ_SMME01000768.1:10178-12544 GCF_009711465.1 Parendozoicomonas verongulae
AAGCCAGTCCATTGATTTTCTCATCATTGGCAGAGGCTGAGTATTGTTCATAAAGTTTCCGGAAGAGTGGTAAAGCTTCTGTTAAATGGCCTTGAGCCTGCAAAGCTCTGCCTTTTGCCATTATCACTCCTTTGTTGTTTTGCAAATCCTCTGAAAGAGAATTGATGTACTCAATACACCCACAAAAATTGTCAAGAAGAAACAAAGATCTGGATTTTAATTGCACAATACGAGCATATTGACGCGAGCCTACCACGTATTTTTTTAATAGCTTTTCGGCCTCATCTAATGCCTTTTGGGGATCGGTTTTCAGAAGACGGAAACCATGATCTATGTCGGGATATGACTGTATATGAGAGGGACCAGAGTGGGGCTGGGTACGATATCCTGAAAGTTGGCGGCGCTCAGAGTTATCAGCACTTCCTGCGACCGTAGAGCCTTGCGCTCTGTGAGTATAAAGCTTAGGCCCACTTGAATAGCTTGGCCTGAAAAGCATTTGCGCCTGTCGGTCATGGTTGTTTTTCCCATGGTTTGGCGTTATATCCATACTCTCAATAAACCTTAATAACAGTTATATCCAGGAGTGTTCGTGAAACCAATGTTTTGTATGGATGCTAGTGAGGGAACAAAGGTTCAAAATGAGTCAGGGTCACAAACAGGGCTGTTTGAAGGTTTGGGTACTTACGCAGTCATTTGAGCCAATAGCTGTCGTTCCCTTTCCCTCCAGAGTTCAGCTTTCTTCATTTCCTGTCGATGGGGTTCAAGTTTATTGGCCAGACCAAAGAGTAATAGCGCTGTCTGCTTGAACTCGTATGCTTTTTTCTCTTCGATACCCAAAATTTGCAGCCCAGGTTGCGGCCAGGCGGATAAAAAGCGGAAACAATGAGCCAGTTGACTGAGACAGGATGCATCTATGCCTCCGCTGCTCTCCACCGCAAAAGCAGCCCAGTTGAACGCTTTCCCCAAAAGGGTCAAATGTTCGGGCAAGATTTTCTCAACGCTCATTAATTCCTGAAAGTAACGGATACTCAAGCATAAGAAGGTATCGAATCCTGAATACAACTGCTTATCAAGTTGCAGTCCATCAAACTGCTCCCATGCTTCGGTATCAATGAAAATAGCTGCCAGACACAGTTCAATCTCCTTATCTTCACAAGGGGTGTTCGCCTTCCCCCTGGCTGCCTGAGTGCGCAGCCGGACAAAGATGTCCTGGGCCGTTTTCAGGTTATCTGCCCCTCCCATAACATGGTGATGTATGCCCAGAGCCAGTTCGATCTCCCTGTCATCGCAGGGAGTGTTCACTTGCCCACCGGCCGCCCGGGTGCGTAGCTGGGTAAAAATGTCCAGAGCCGTTTTCAGGTTATCTGCCCCCCCCATGATCTGGAGATGTTTACCCAGTGTTAACTCAATCTCCTTATCATCACAGGGGGTATTCACCTGCCCTCCGGCCGCCTGAGTGCCAGCTGGGTAAAGATGTCCCGGGCCGCTTTCAGGTTGGCTGTGCCCCTCATAATCTGGAGATGTATACCCAGAGCCAGTTCAATCTCCTTGTCATCGCAAGGCGTGTTCTCCTGTCCTCCTGCTGCACGGGTGCGCAGCCGGGTAAAGATGCCCAGGGCCGTTTTCAGATTTTCCGTGCTTCCCATAACCTGGAATAGCCGTCCAAGAGCCAGCTCGACCTCCCTATCCTCACAGGGCGTGTTCGCCTGCCCTCCAGCCGCCCGGGTACGTAGCTGGGTAAAGATGTCCAGAGCTGCTTTCAGGTTGTCCGTGCCTCCAATTATCTGAAGTAATCTGCCCAGAGCCAGTCCATTGTTTTTTTCATCGTTGAGAGAGCCTGAATATTTTTCATAAAGTTGCTGGAAGAGTGGCAAAGCTTCCATTAAATGGCCTCTCGCCTGTAAAGCTCTGCCCTTTGTCATCATCACGCCTTTGTTATTTTGCAAATCCTCTGAAAGAGAATTGACGTACCCGATACATCCATCAAAATTCTCAAGAAGACACAAAGATCTAGCTTTTAATTGCACAACTCGGATATATTGCCTCGGGTCTCCCTCGTATTTTTTTAATAGCGTTTCGGCCTCATCTAATGCCTTTTGGGGATCGGTTTTCAGAAGACGGAAACCATAATCTATGTCGGGATATGACTGTATATAAGAGTAAGGCGGGTAGTGCTGGGTACGATATTGTGAAAGTTGGCGGCGTTCAGAGTTATCCGCACTCCCTGAGTACGAAGGGCCTTGGATGCCGGGGATATCAGGCATATAGCTGGCTGGATAGCTTTGCATGTAAGAAGGAGGAGGCGCCTGTCGTCCATGGCGCCCTTTTCCATAGTATGGCGGTATGTTCATACTCTGAATAAGCCT
>NZ_SMME01000759.1 GCF_009711465.1 Parendozoicomonas verongulae
AAAAAAAATAGTAGAGTTGAGAAATGGGATGCGTGAACAGCCTAGAAACTTTTTTTGGGTATTCCTGTAGTAGATGGGTTGATCGTAAATCTTCCCGTGCTCAATGGCGACAATCTCCAGATAATCCAGTGACACTTATTTACACACCTCTGAAGTAACAGGCACCCCCAATACATTTGCTGCTACTTCAGGTTAAGTGCCACACACATACATCTGGAGCCACTTCATGAAGAAGCTCGCCCTCGCAATCGCTGTTGCAGCTATCTCTGGTCAAGCTGCTGCTGCTCAGGTTTACAGTAACGATAGCACTGCTGTTGATGTCTACGGTCAGCTGCGTACCATTCTTAAAAAGACCAACAATAATGGCGAAAAGTCTTTTAGCCTGGCCAGCTCCCGTGTAGGTTTTATCGGCACTCATAAGATGAGTGATGATCTGACTGTTGAAGGTAAAATGCAGATCAAATACGGTGACTCTGCAGAGAACTTCTACTCCGATGTTCTGTACATTGGCATGAACAGCAAAACCTTCGGTGGTGTGCGTGTTGGTAACATGGGCTCCATCTGGGATGATGAAATGGGCATTCAGGATAACACCTATGCCTATGGTGGTAGCTCCAGCCTGGGTGGCGACCAGTACGGTACTGGTGTACAGAGCAATACTCTGGACTACCGCTTCCCAATCGACACCTCCGTTGGTGTGATCACTCTGCGTGCCCAGACTCAGCTGGCTCCTACTTCTGTTGATGCCAAGCGTAACGATCTGACTGCGGCTGGCTTCACTGACAATAAAAAAGATACTGAGGCCGTTACTATCGATAAGGCTGTAAGTGCTGGTGTGGTTTGGAACTCTAACTTTGGCCTGGATGTAGCTGCTGTTTATGCTGCTACTGATGTAGATCTGCAAGCTGATGCAGATGCTACTCCTGCTAAAGAGAAAACCGCTCTGGGTACAGCTAAATCCTACGGTATCTCCACTGGCTACACCGTTGGTAAGCTGCTTGTTGGCGCTCAGCTGACCAGGGTTAAGGTGAAGAAAGACGACAAGAGCGCCAATTTCGATCTGGAAAAGACTGGTTACGGCCTGGGCGCTAAGTACAGCTTCGACAACAACGTAAGCCCATACGCAACTTACGATATCGTTAAGACTGACAACAAAGCTGTTAAGACTACAGATGCTACAAAAGCGCGCACTCTGGCAGCTGGTGTTGAATTCAAGCCAAATGCAAGCATCCGTACCTTCGTTGAAGCTTCACGTAACATCAACGATGGTGAAAAGCACACCACTGAGTGGGCAATCGGCGCACGCTACTACTTCTAATCTTTCCCTCAACGGGTAAGGTTTAAAAAGCCGCTCGCACAAAAACTCAAAACGCCTTGATCATGGATCGATCAAGGCGTTTTTTGTTTACGTATTACTGACCACCACAACCCTTCCTTCTCTATCTCTTCTCACTGCTTTTCAAGTGATTTCATAGCTCTTTACGGTAACCGGCATAAAAAATGTGGGTTATGCGTATAGGTAATCAGGTCATCGAAATTCTTCCCGTGACCTCAGCCGCTGACTCCCGATAATCGGAATCTGCTTATCAATGGCAGTAGTTACTGCATGGTGCTGACGGCTCCCCTGATAAAAACGTCTTCAGTACTGGTTAAAGCACACACGCACACATCTGGAGTCACATAATGAAAAAACTAGCACTCGCACTTGCTGTAGCGGCAATCTCCGGCCAGGCAGCTGCCGTAGAAGTTTACAGCGACGATAACTCATCTGTTGAAGTGTATGGTCAGCTGCGTACTCGTCTGCAAAAGACCCGTAACGACGACGCTGCAAAATTCGACGTAGCCAACTCCCGTATCGGCACCATCGGTACTTACAATCTGAGCGATGACCTGACTGCTAAAGGTCAGTTCCAGCTGAAGTACTCAGACGATGCAACCAACTTCTTCTCCGACGCTATGTGGGTTGGCCTGCAGAGCAAAACCATGGGCCAGCTGCGTCTGGGTACCATGTGGACTCAGTGGGATGCCCAGATGGGTAAGCACAGTAACGGTTACGCATTTACTGGCAGCTCTTCCATGCTCTCTACCAACTACGGTACCGTAGCCATGAAAAACCTGCTCTCCTACGATATTACGCTGGGGCAGGTGAGCTTATTCGCAGAATATATGATTGCGCCTATGGAAAGTGATGTGAAGGGTGAGAATATGTCCTTTGCTGCTATGACAGACTCTCTCAAAAATCTTGAAGACGATGATACCCTTAAGGCTCAGAATATCGCCATTGATAAATTCTACACCTACGGTGCAACCTGGAACTCTGACTTTGGCTTGAGTGTTTCCCTGCTCCACGGTGGAACTGACCTAAAAGAAAAGAGAGCAGATAATACAGACACCGCTGTTGGTACAACTGACTCCACTGGCCTGAGCATGTCCTACGCTATCCGCAACCTGACTGTTGGTGCCCAAGCATTCCGCACCAACGCACAGGCTACAAACAAGGCTAACTTTGATCAGACCAAGACTGGCTACGGCATTGGTGGTAAGTACTCCTTCGATAACGGCGTGAGCCCTTACTATGCCTTTGACCAGATACAGGAAGATTCTAAGGGTACAAACCTTGCGAATGCCACTAACGCCAATGCTGCTGGTGTGATTGATTCCCGCACCAGAACTCACGCTATGGGTGTTGAATTCAAGCCAAGCGCTTCTTTCCGCACCTGGGCTGAAGTAGGCCGCGAGAAGAAGACCCATAAGTTTGATAACAACACCACCGCTACCAAGTGGGCTCTGGGTGCTCGCTACTACTTCTAATCCTTCCCCAATCGGGTAAGGCTTAAGAAGTTAATAAAAACCGCCTGAGTTGCTAACTGACTCAGGCGGTTTTTCATGTGTATTAACTGGCCACCTGATTTCCTGAATGTTTTGCCGTCATGCTCAGCCCGATTTAGCTCCGAAAACTGGCAGCAACTTACACCAGTGCTACTCTGTTCGCCCGCATAAACAGAAATATAGAGGGCAAGAAAATATGTCGACAGAGGCCAGAGTTGCAACATTAGAAGCGAAGCATGAAGCTTTGGATGACGCATGTCGTGAGCGTAATAAAGTTATTGAGGCTACACATGATGTCGTGACTCTTGCGCTCAAAGAGCAAAGGGAAAAGTTTGCAGTGTTGGAGTACCGGTTGGAAAAGCTGGAAGCGGCTAACCGGGGTAATCGTGATTCATTTCGTCAGCTTGAACTCCTCCTTCGCCAGCTTCTTCCCCATACAAATTAAGGCTTTCTCCTTTTCCGATGCACATCTGGCAAAGCGGCTTTCCCGTGCTACTCTGTCTCCTCCACATTCGCGGAGGTTGCTATGGGGCTTGAACAGCGGGTCAGTGTACTGGAGTGTCAGCAGGACAAGAATGAAGAGCACTTTTGTCGTATAGAAGGAGAGATATCTGAGTTTCGCAAGGAAGTGCGGGAGCAGTTTAGTCAGGTGCAGGATCAGTTTAGTCAGGTGCAGGAGCAGTTTAGTCAGGTGTGGGAGCAGTTTCGTCAGGTTCGAGAACGGTTTGATAGCGCTGATGAGAAAACTGCAGACATGCAAGCCTTCAATGCACAAACCCAGGACATTGTGCGAATGATCTACTTTGCTGTGAAGCACGAAGAAGTGCCCAAATAGTATGTTTTGTGGGTTGGGTGTCGCTTGATAACCCAACCTTCGGTCTGTTGTGGAGGTTGTTATGGGGCTTGAACAGCGGGTCAGTGTACTGGAGTGTCAGCAGGACAAGAATGAAGAGCGCTTTTGTCGTATAGAATGCGAGATATCTGAGTTTTTCAAGGAGGTTCAAAAACGGTTTGATAGCCTTGATAAGAAGCTTGAAGACATGCAGGCCTTCAATGAACAAACCTATGAGCTTTTACGAATGATCTACTTTGCTGTTAAGCATGAAGAAGCACCCAAATAACATGCTTTGTAGGTTAGGTGTCGCTTGATAACCCAACCTTCGGTCTGTTATCCGGAAATTTTTGGCGTTTCTCTCTTTTGTCATAACCTCGTCATAAATTCTTTATACAAACTCTGTTGTTGAAAGCTGAAAAAATAAACACAACAACGGATCTCTCGTGAATACTCAACACAAAATCTCCTCCCCAACGAGCAAACTACTGACCCTCGCCTCCGCTTTGCTTATCGGAACCGCAGGAATCGCCGGTTGCACCACCCAGCAGGGGGTGACACATATCAATAAACCTGCGGATTTAACGCCTGTCGGTCGCTACGCCTCAGGTCAGTATCATGTCAGCGCGGCTGAGATTGTGGCCTGGCATAGCCGCAGCCAATCGGTATTTGTGGTGAATGCCGCCTCAGGTACGGTAGACCGGTTGGATATTTCCGGCCTGACCAGCACTCCACTTACAAATTCTCTTCAGGATTCCAACATCTCTCAGAAAGGTTCACTGAATATTCAGAAGGATATTCCTCAAGAAGCACTCGGCGCAGCTAACAGCATCGCAGTCAATGACAGCCTGATGGCTGTGGCTGTTGAAAATGCGAATAAACAGGCTGCCGGTATTGTGGCTTTTTATAGGCTGGATACCCACGGCAATGCCCGCTTTTCCAGTTATGTGAAAGTGGGTGCATTGCCCGATATGGTGACCTTTACCCCGGATGGTCGTTATGTACTGGTGGCGAATGAAGGTGAACCGTCGTCTGATTATAAAGTTGACCCTGAAGGCTCCATCAGTGTGATTACCCTGTCCAACGGGCAGGTGCAGAACGTAAGAACGGCTGATTTTCGGGCCTTTAATAAGGGCGGCAGCCGCGCTTCAGAGTTGTCTTCCGATGTGCGCATTTTTGGTCGTAATGCCTCTGTGGCTCAGGATCTGGAGCCAGAATACATAACAGTGTCTGCCGATTCCCGAAAAGCCTGGGTCGCCCTGCAGGAGAACAATGCACTTGCGATTGTGGATATTGAAAATGCCCGTATAGATGCGATCAAACCCCTTGGCTTTAAAGACTTTGGGCAGTCTCCCATTGATGCCAGCAACAAAGACAAAGCCATCAATATCCAGCCATGGTCCGGCGTTTACGGTATGTATCAGCCCGATGCTATTACCTCTTTCGAGAAGGAGGGAAAAACCTTCATCGTGACAGCCAACGAAGGCGACGCCAGAGACTACTGGTATAAAGCCGCCGATAAATTTGAGTGCCTTACCACCGGCGGTTTGAAGTTTGATGAAAAGGATGGCTGCCTTGGCTTCTCGGAAGAAAAACGTGCAGGCAAGCTGGCAGTCAGTGCCTCTCACCCCCACGCTGCCGATGCGGCGGATAAGAAAAAGCTGGGCCGTTTAAAAGTTACGACAACGATGGGTGACAGCAACGGCGATGGCACTTATGAGGCGTTGTACTCCTACGGTGCACGCTCGTTCTCTATCTGGGATGAAAACGGCAATCTGGTGTTTGACTCCGGCTCTGACTTTGAACGTATAACGGCCGAGCTGTTAGGCAGCAACTTCAACAATAATGATGATAAAACCAAGGGCGACAGCCGCAGCGACGACAAAGGCCCCGAGCCGGAAGCCGTCGCCGTAGGAAACGTGCACGGGACAACCTATGCGTTTATCGGCCTTGAACGCACCGGTGGTATTTTTATGTACGACATCAGCAATCCATCCCAGCCGGAGTATGTTCGCTATATCAACAACCGGGATTTCACCGTGGATGCGAAAAAAGACACGGCCCGTGCCGGAGACCTTTCACCGGAAGGCATGACATTTGTGAAGGCCTCAGAAAGCCCTACAGGTAAGGCTCTGCTGGTTGTCGGGCATGAGGTATCGGGCTCTACCACGGTTTACGAGGTGGACTGATCAGGTTTTGTGGAAATAACTTCAAAATCATCCTTCTTTCTCTTGCGCATCTGCCACCAGTATTTGAAGGTGTAATCCGGCCAGATGGCCAGGTTGTGACCGTCTTCTCCGAGGTACCAGCTGCTGCAGCCGGAGGTCCAGGTGGTGTTTTGTGACTTTTTCTGAAGTGCTTCCGAGTGCGCTTTTTGTGCACTCGGTTTTATGTCTAACGCTTTGCCGGGTTTGCCATCCATGCTCTGAATGCATCGCAGAATAAAGTTGATCTGGGCTTCTATCATAAAAACAAGCGACGTATGCCCAATACCCGTGTTAGGGCCTGCCAGTATGTAGCAGTTTGGAAAACCGGATACAGCGGTGCCGAAATAGTTCTCAAACTGGTTTTGTTGCCAGTAGCCGTTTAGTTCCACACCGTTGCGGCCGATGATGGATGTGCCCTCCAGTGGCTCGGTCACGTTGAACCCTGTTCCCCAGATAATGGCATCGACCGGTAGTGTTTCACCGCTTTGGGTCACGATGTGGTCTTTGCCGATGCGGGCAACGCCGTCTGTGATCAGATCAACATTGTCACGGTTCAAAGCCGGGTAGTAGTTGTTGGCCAGCAGGATACGTTTGCAGCCGATACTGTAATCGGGGGTAATGGCCTTCTGAAGGTTCGGGTCTTTGATCTGCTTGCGTATATGGTGCCTGGCAACGGCAGTGAAGAGTTGGCCTTTGGGTGATTCAGGTTTGAGTAAACCACTCAGAACCCACTCATTCATCCAGTAAATAGCGGCACGAGTAAAACGACGGTAACCCGGTAAATAACGGAACAGGAACTTTTCAAAAGGGTGAAATCTGCGGTCGAGTTTGGGAATAATCCAGGGCGGTGTGCGCTGGAAGAGTTTCAGGTTGCTCACCTGTTTGGCAATACAGGGGACAAACTGAATGGCGCTGGCACCTGTGCCAATCACCGCTACCCGCTTTCCTTCCAAATCATAATCATGGTTCCACTGGGCTGAGTGGAACATCGCCCCTTCAAAGAGCTCTTTGCCGGGGATATTGGGAATGACTGGGTTGCTGAGGGGGCCGGGAGCTGCGACTACAAAATTGGCCGTGAAGGTCTGGCCGCTGTCGGTGAACACTTCCCAAATGGCTTTTTCTTCATTAAAACAGCCTTTGCGCACGGTTTCGCCAAACAGGGTTTTGTCTCGCAGTGTGTACTTGCTGGCACAGCCTTTCAGGTACTCACCAATTTCCTTCCAGCCCGAGTATTTGCGGTTCCAGTCAGGCTTAGGCTCGAAAGAATAGGAATAAAGGTGAGACATCACATCACAGGCACAGCCGGGATAGGTATTATCCCGCCAGGTTCCTCCAACCTCGTTGGCTCGCTCGATAATCAGAAAGTCTTCAATGCCTTTCTGCTTGAGGCGAATAGCCATGCCCAGTCCGGAAAATCCACTGCCAATAATGATGATTGTGTGATGTGTTTCCATAAGGCCATCATACAGGCAACCCCGCTGGCAGTCTGTAACAGGGCTGCGCAGTGGCAGCCCTATAAAGGTATCGGCTGTGCAAGTGGCTTACAGAGTGCTGGTGATAGAAGGTTCTAAAACAACTTTTTTCAGATGGGTGTAGGCTTCGGAAACCAAGCCGAAACGAATGTTGGCACCACCGCCGCCACCAAAGATCATGGCTGGGTATTGCGAGAAGGTTAAACCATACTGATAGGCGTTTTCTGTTGTTGCATTAACGGCCATATTGTAGTGAAAACCCACAAAGGGGGCTAAATCTGAGGACACCCGCAGGTGAGGATCGAACGATTTGCAGGACGGCTGAGACGTTGTGCCATCTTCTTCACCCATGTGAAGACCCCAGTGAAACCCTCCGCCAATGCCTGTTGTCAGCTCACCGAAGGGTCTTACTTCAAACCATTTATGGCCGAGGCTACCATGGCACATTGCCATGTCGAGCCCAGTGCTGGTGCCAATAACGCCATACCCTAAAAAGCTCAGGCCGCTACGAACGCCAACGGTGTAGCAATGGTGGTGGGGCTTCACAAAACCGGTCAGCAGCTTTTTCGTTCCCTTGCTGTTGGGGAGTGCGTCGATCCATTCGAGATACCCCTTTTTAGGATTTTTGGGCGCGTCTGCCAGCGACTCTTTCAGGTTTCTGCACTGGTGAACGTAGGTTTCTACAGAGCTTTCATTAACCTCCTCAGTAATAGCAGCCTGTACCATATAGGCTAACTGCTGCAGCTCCTGCTCGCTGCCTTTGCGGTTCTGAACGAGTTTCATGGTGCATGAAAGCAGCTGGTTAACCGGATCTTCTTCAGCTCCCGAGGTTTCATCAAAAGCGTCATCAGCCATCAGTGCAGGGCTGATAAATGCGGCCAGCAATATACTGGCGAAAGTCGAGGAGAGGATTTTTCTGATCATGACCATTATCTCAAGTTAGAAGCATGGGAGTACAAAATAGATCAGTCAGAGCCAGTTGCTGTGGATATTGTCGGGTATTCGGTGGCTTTTTTGTTACGACAGGGCCTTGATTTCGTCAGCCTTGCCTATCAGTTCTGTAATGACAGTGGATGGATTTTGGTGAATACGGCAAAATCGGTGCTATCAGGTATCTGTGTACGAAAATACATAATAAAAACAATGAAAAACTTCGAACTGAAAATTCCTCCCATAGCACTGGTTGTCATCGTGGCTGTGATGATGTGGTTTGTTGGCTGGGTGACAGAAGGGTTCTTACTGTCGGATTCGGTGCGTATGTTTCTTCTGGGTTTGTTTTTGTTAGCTGGTGTAAGTATTGGGCTGGCAGGTGTGAAGTCTTTCCGGCAAGCACAAACCACTGTGAATCCCATGACGCCGGAAGCGGCTTCTTCACTGGTGTCCAGTGGTATCTTCCAGCGCACACGCAACCCCATGTACGTTGGTATGGCTCTGTGTCTGACTGGCTGGGGGCTGTTTTTGGCGAATTTCTATGCTTTGGGCGGCGTCATCGGTTTTATCGTTTACATGACCCGTTTCCAGATTATCCCTGAAGAGCGCGCTCTCACTGCACATTTTGGTATTGACTTTGAATCTTATCGCAAGCAGGTTCCCCGGTGGTTATAAACAACAGGGACATTGTCGACTGTATGGTTACGCAAACATCGGTTGCACCAAAACGAATCAAAAAACGCCCGGTTATCCACACTGAACGATTAACTCTGGAAATGTGCACAGAGGCAGATGCCCAGCTGTTCCTCAATTTCTATGAAAATAACCGCGAACACTTGTCCCGGTGGGAGCCAGCCCGCAGTCATGAGTTTTACACCCTCGAGTATTGGCAGAAAACACTGAAGGAAAACCAGATCTTCCTGTTAGAAGGCAGTGCTATAAAGTTTGGTATCTTCAATAAAGAGCGCACGGAAGTGATTGGCACCTGCAACTTCAACAATATTATTCGCGGTGTGTTTCAGGCTTGTCACCTTGGTTATTCCATCGGTGGAAAGTATCAAGGTCAAAGCTATATGTATGAAGCAGCGCAAGCTGGCATTCAATTCATGTTTAATGAAATGGGGCTGCATCGGGTGATGGCAAACTACATTCCAACGAATGCACGCAGTGGTGCGCTGCTTGAACGACTCGGCTTCGAGGAGGAAGGCTTTGCCCGGGACTACCTGAAAATTGATGGAATTTGGGAAGACCATGTACTAACAGCACTGGTCAACCACAACAGCCCCTAATCGGAGTACAATATTGTTTTGTACTTATTTTGAATCCAGCCACATTCCGGAATTTCTATGAGCAGCAGTGCTTTTGCCCGTCGTTTTCAACTCGTTGTCGACCAACTCACCCAGGGGAATAAAAAGCAGTTTGCACAACTGACCGGTAAATCTGCATCCCATATTTATAAGATTTGTCGTGGCGTGAGCCGTCCATCCATGGCTTATCTGGAATCTCTCTATCAGGAGTATCGGGTTGATCTCACCTGGCTGTTGACTGGTGAGCAAAGTGACAGTGCTCAGCCAACAGGTGCTCTTCCCAGCAAAGATCTGGTCTATGCACCTATGTTCGACGTGCAGGCCAGTGCGGGTATGGGAACCGACGTGCAGGCGGAAGACATCAGTGATTATTTTGCGTTCACCAAATCTTTCCTCTCCAGTCAGCTGGGGGTTTCCGGTGAGCACCTCGCATTTATCAGCATTCGCGGAGACAGTATGCAGCCAACACTGTATGACGGTGATCGTGTGCTGGTGGATATCTCCCGCAAAGTCGTTCAAAACGAAGGCTTGTACCTGTTGCAAACAGACGACGGTCTGATGGCAAAACGTCTCAAGCCTTTAAAGAAGAACAGCCTGCAAGTCACCAGTGATAATCCCGAATACCCCAGCTGGGTTATCCAGGCCGATGAACGGGACAACAACCCTGTGGCCGGGCGGATTATGTGGTGTGCCCGTTCAGTTTAGGCCGTGGGCTGGAGATTAACCCGGTATTCAAAAACCCGGTCTCCAACCAGTGCGTAGGGTGTGTAGCCCAAGCGTTCGGTTATATCTGTGAACACTACATTTTTGGGGATTTCACACCTAGGCTGATCCGCATCAATTAAGATGATTCTCATATTCGGGTTGCGGGGCAGGATAACCTGGAAAATTTCATCCAGTTTCGATTGGGGGTCATCAGAAACAGGAAAGCCGATGAGAATTGTGCTTCGAGGCGCGTGCGCTGTCTCCTCTACAAAGTTTAAAACAGCTTCGTAGGCCGGTTTTTTCTGAACATTTCGTGTGAACTCTCTGTCCATGTCACCGCGGTCAAACCATGAGTAGTTATCCGTTGCTGTTACGTTTTCACCGGATTTCACCAACTCATCAGTTAACCAGCCATTACCCGCATA
>NZ_SMME01000628.1:0-322 GCF_009711465.1 Parendozoicomonas verongulae
AGAGCGAAAAAATCCACTCGCCATCATTATCCGAAAGTAATGGTCCGGGTACTTAACCTTCAAACAGTCCTGTTTGTGGACCTGACTCATTTTGAACCTTTCTTTCCTCACCACCATCCATACAGGACATTGGTTTCACGAACACTCCCAGATATAACTGCTATTAAGGCTTATTCCGAGTATGAACATACATCCACATTATGAGAGAGGTGGGCATGGCCAGCAGGCACCTTATCCCCCCAGTACACATGGTTCTCGATATCTGGAGCGGGCTGGTTATTCAGAGTACCAGCAACTTTCACAACGTAGTTCCCAGCACTCC
>NZ_SMME01000628.1:576-1376 GCF_009711465.1 Parendozoicomonas verongulae
CTAACCCTCAAAGAGCATTAGATGAGGCTGAGACCCTCTTGAAAAAATACGTGGGAGACCCGAACCGATATGTTCGTGTTGTGCAATTAAAAGCCAGATGTTTGTTTCTTCTTGGCAATTTTGATGGGTGTATTGGGTACGTCAATTCCCTTTCCAGGGGTTTTCAAAACAACAAAGGGGTGATGATGGCAAAAGGCAGAGCTTTACAGGCCCGAGGCCATTTAACGGAAGCCTTATCACTCTTCCAATATCTTTATAGCCAATACTCAACTTCTTTCAGTGATGAAAAAACCAATGGGCTGGCACTGAGCCGTTTACTTCAGATCATGGGGGGCTCGGCCAACATGAAAGCAGCCCTGGACATCTATAACCGGCTGCGCACCCGGGCGGCCGGGGGGCAACCGAACACCCCCTGTAATGACAAGGATATCGAGTTAACCCTGGCCATACACCTTCAGATCATGGGAGGTACAGACAACCTGACAAAGGCTCTGAACATCTATACCCAGCTGCGCACCCGGGCAGCCGGGGGGCGGCCGAACACCCCCTGTAATGACAAGGAGATCGAACTGGCTCTGGGCAGATTGTTTCAGGCTATGGGGGGCATGGACAACCTGAGAATAGCCCAGGACATCTTTACCCGGTTGCGCACCCTGGCGGCCGGAGGGCAGGCAAACACCCCCTGCGAGGATAAGGAGATCGAGCTGGCTCTGGGCAGGCTTCACCAGGTTATGGGGGGCACCGACAATCTGAGAGCGGCTATGAACATCTTTACCCAACTGCGTACCCGGGCAGCCGGG
>NZ_SMME01000628.1:1386-2299 GCF_009711465.1 Parendozoicomonas verongulae
TGTCGAGATAGCACTGGGCAGGCATCTCCAGCTTGTGAGAGGTTTAAACAATCTGAAAGCGGCCCTGGACATTTTTATCCGGTTGCGTACCCTGGCGGCCGGAGGGAAGGCAAATACTCCCTGTGATGACAAGAATATTGAGTTAACACTGGGCCGGCATCTCCAGCTCATGGGTGGGGCAGACAATCTGAGAGCGGCCCTGGATATTTATACCCGGCTGCGCACCCGGGCGGCTGGGGGGGAGGTGAACACCCCCTGTGATGATAAAGATATTGAGCTGACACTGGGTAGGTATTTTCAGTTAATAGGGGGCAGGGGTAATCTGCAAGCAGCCTTGGAGATCTTTACCCGGTTGCGCACCCGGGCAGCCGGGGGGCGGGCTAACACACCCAGTGATGATAAAGATATTGAACTAACACTGGGCAGGCATCTTCAGCTCATGGGAGGCGCGGCCAACCTGAAAGCGGCTCTGGACATCTTTATTCGGCTGCGCACCCAGGCAGCCGGGGGGCGGAGTAACACACCCTGTGATGACAAGGAAATTGAACTGGCTCTGGGCAGACACCTTCAGCTCACGGGGAGTAGGGACAACCTGAGAGCCGCTCTGGACATCTTTATCCGGCTGCGTACTCGGGCGGCCGGGGGACGGGCGAATACCTTCTGTGATGATAAGGATATCGAGTTAACATTGGGCAGGCTACTCCAGATCATGGGGGGGGATGGAAATCTGAGAGCCGCTCTGGACATCTTTACCCGATTGCGCACCCGAGCGACCGGGGGAGGGGCAAACACTCCCTGTGATGACAAGGATATCGAGTTAACACTGGGCAGAACCCTCCAGCTCATGAGAGGTGGGGATAACATGAGAGCGGCCCTGAGCATCTATACCCGGCTGCGTACCCAGGCGGCCGGG
>NZ_SMME01000668.1:0-2592 GCF_009711465.1 Parendozoicomonas verongulae
GCAGCCTCTTGTGATGCTGGTGTTTACGGCACTGAATCTTGCCGGGGACACTGGGGATATTAAGGACCATATTGTTACATCATGCAGTCTGTGCATTATCTGGATACGGTTGTGAAAGAGACAGGTCGGGTCACTTATCTTTCCTCTTGTGCAGGTTGCGCTTGTGTCTGTTGAGATGACAGGATTGGGTGAAAGACCGGTTGCACCCAGCATGATCACAGACAAAGGCCTGTCCCCTGTATGGATGCGTTTGTGTTTGATGAGATCGCCGGATGTGATAAACGCTTTGTTGCACCCGTCAACTGGACAGGCATAGGGCCTTTCCCCTGTATGAATGCGTTTGTGTTTGATGAGATCGCCGGATGTGATAAACGCTTTGTTGCACCCGTCTGATTGGGTGAAAGACTGGTTGCACCCGTCAGGACTGGGTGAAAGACTTGTTGCACCCGTCAAAGCGGTGAAAGACTTATTGACCCGTCAAAGTCGCAGACAAAAGGCCTGTCCCCTGTGTGGGTCGCAGACAAAGGGCCTGTCCCCTGTGTGGATGCTTGTGGACAGTGAGATTACAAGGGGTGGTAAACGCTTTATGGCATCCATCCTGATCACAGACATAGGGCCTGTCCCCTGTGTGGAAACGCTTGTGTTCGAGGAGATGACTGGATTGGATGAAAGACTGGTTGCATCCGTCCTGGTCACAGACAAAGGCTGCACCCGTCCTGGTCACAGACAAGGGCCGCATCCGTCCTGGTCACAGACAAAGGGCCTCTCCCCTGTATGGCTGCGTTTGTGGATGGTGAGATGATCGGATTGGATAAAACGCCTGTTGCACCCATCAACGTCACAGGCAAAGGGCTTGTCCCCTGTGTGGGTGCGCTGATGTTTGGTGAGATTGCCTGATATGGTAAACGCTCTGTTGCATCCGTCCTGGTTACAGACAAAGGGCCTGTCCCCTGTATGGATGCGTTTGTGTTTGATGAGATCGCCGGATGTGATAAACGCTTTGTTGCACCCGTCAACTGGACAGCAAAAGGGCCTGTCTCCTGTGTGGGTGCGTTTATGGGGACGGTGAGATTATGGGGTTGGATAAAACGCCTGTTGCATCCGTCAAAGTCACAGACTAAGGGCTTGTCCCCTGTGTGGATGCGTTTGTGGGCGTGGTGAGGTTACAGGATGTAGTAAACGCTTTGTGGCATCCGTCCTGGTCAAGGCATAGGGCTTGTCCCCTGTATGGGTGCGTTTGTGGGTGGCGAGATAACTGGATGTAGTGAAAGTCTGGTTGCACCCATCCTGGTCACAGACAAAGGGCCTCTCTCCTGTGTGGATTCGTGCCACAGACAAAGGGCTTGTCCCCTGTGTGTGGCGCGTTTATGCCTGGTGAGATCACCGGATGTATACGTTTGTGTCTGGTGAGATCGCTGGATGTGAACGCTTGTGTTCGAGGAGATGACTGGATTGGATGAAAGACTGGTTGCATCCGTCCTGGTCACAGACAAAGGTCTGCTCCCTGAGTGGATGCGCTTGTGTCTGATGAGATCACCGGATGTTGTGAAAGATCGATTGCACTGATCCTGGTCACAGACAAAGGGCTTGTCTCCTTGAACGCGTTTGTGCCTGATGAGATTACCGGATTGGGTAAAACGCTTGTTGCATCCGTCCAGGCCACAGACAAAGGGCCTGTCCCCTGTGTGGATCGCAGACAAAGGGCCTGTCCCCTGTGTGGATGGGCTTGTGTCTGGTGAGATGAAATAATTGGGTAAAACGCTTGTCGCAGCCGTCAAAGTCACAGACAAAGGACTTACCCCCAGTGTGGATGCGTTTGTGGGCGGTGAGATTACCGGATGTAGTGAATGCCTGGTTGCACCCATCCTGATCACAGACAAAGGGCCTTTCCCCTGTGCGGATCGCAGACAAAGGGCCTGTCCCCTGTGTGGGTGTTTTGTGCCTGATGAGATTACCGGATGTGGTGAAAGATTTGTTGCACCCGTCAAAGTCACAGCAAAAGGGCCTGTCTCCTGTGTGGGTGCGTTTATGGGGACGGTGAGATTATGGGGTTGGATAAAACGCCTGTTGCATCCGTCAAAGTCACAGACTAAGGGCTTGTCCCCTGTGTGGATGCGTTTGTAGTAGTGAGATGACCTGATGTGGTAAAAGACTTGTTGCATCCGTACTGGTCACAGGCAAAGGGTCTGTCTCCTGTATGGATGCGTTTGTGGGAGGTGAGTGTACTGGATTGGATAAAAGACTGGTTGCATCCATCGAAGTCACAGACAAAAGGCCTGTCCTCTGTGTGGATGCGCTTGTGTCTGATGAGTGCACCGGATTGGTTGAAAGCCTTGTGGCACCCGTCAAAGTCACAGACAAAGGGCCTTAGTGAACGACTTGTTGCACCCGTCCTGATCACAGACAAAGGGTCTGTCTCCTGTGTGGGTGCGCTTGTGGGCAGTGAGATGAGTGGCTTGGGTGAAAGACTGGTTGCATCCGTTCTGGTCACAGACAAAGGGCCTGTTCCCTGAGTGGATGAGCTTGTGTCTGATAAGATTGCCAGGTGTGGTGAAAGAGCGATTGCACCCATCTTGGTCACAGACAAAGGGC
>NZ_SMME01000668.1:2602-3180 GCF_009711465.1 Parendozoicomonas verongulae
CTCAACTGCCAGATATTGTATAGCCGTTGATTCCGTGAGTGTTAATTGAGTTCTTTGTTGTTTTCCACGGCAGTGCACAAGGTTGAATTCGGCAAACCTGTTAACGGAACACGATGTGGTTTCACCGGGGTGGATACATGTATTGTCCGCAGGATGTATAGCAATACTGCCTGTCGATATGACATCTAATGACCGTAACGGAGCAAGGTCAATAGGCCTGTTCTTCTCTTCTGATGCATAGGTGGCAGATGCAGACAGGCCGATCATTATGCAGATGCTGGTGACAACAAAGCTCAGCCTGAAGATCATGTCCTTCCTTCCCATAAAAAGAACAAAGAAAATAGCACCGAAGCTGGCGGCCTCTTGATGACGTTGGTGTTTATGGCACAGAATTTTGTCCTGCCAGTGACACTATGGATTATGTCGGGTGCGCTTGTGTCTGGTGAGGTTGCCGGATGTGGTAAACGTTTTGTAGCATCCCTCCTGATCACAGACATAGGGTCTGGACCCTGTATGGGTGCGTTTGTGGGCGGTGAGATCGCTGGATATGGTAAACGCTTTATGGCATCCATCCTGAT
>NZ_SMME01000668.1:3190-3396 GCF_009711465.1 Parendozoicomonas verongulae
AGTAGTAAGTGCACTGGATTTGGTGAAAGACCGGTTGCACCCATCATGGTCACAGACAAAGGCTGCACCCGTCCTGGTCACAGACAAGGGCCGCATCCGTCCTGGTCACAGACAAAGGGCCTATTCCCTGTGTGGGTACGCTTGTGCTTGATGAGCTCGCCGGATGAGATAAACGCTTTGTGGCATCCGTCCTGGCCACAGACAAA
>NZ_SMME01000739.1 GCF_009711465.1 Parendozoicomonas verongulae
AGACTCTGTTCTGCTGTGTCGTTGATAGCATCAGGCTGCGGCAACTCTCTCCTTGCCCATGACCCTGAGTGACAGCCACAAACAAGGAGTGCCAGCAGTCAATCAAGCGTTATCACACGGCATAGTCTGTGGTTCATGCTAACCTTTTGAGCCCGCCTGAGTTACGTGACAGTGGGCTTAATATCAGGGTTGGTACTTTATGTCTCTTATAAGGCTTCTGTGGTTGTTGATGTCTGCCAGTTTACTGCAAGGATCTTTGATCTGGGCAGGGGAGGAGCCTAAAGCATTTCCTCATGGGGTAAAGGCTGTAAAACCAGGTTTTTCCGGTCATGCCATTTGTGCCCAACCTATACCCACTGAGGGTCCCAATAGTGAAGTCACACCTATGGAAGCACACATTGATGCAGTGACTGCCGAGCTATTAGGGCAGAACCCTTTAGCCAGAGAGTTTATACAAACCCATTACCCGTTAGGTCTGAACTCCGAAAATATGGTGCATGCTCTAAGGCTTCTCGCTCACATAAGCCATTACACTTCATCTGCTCAATTCTCAGAGCAAGCAGAAGCTACCCAGTTTCCACAGCCGACACCGACACCAAATGCCTTGGAAAGACAGGATGCCATGAGCCTGGGAACGGGCCTGGGTACAGGTCTGGGAACGGGTCTAGGTACAGGCCTGGGAACGGGTCTGGGAACCGCTGCTCCCTGGAGTACCCCTTCCTTTAGTTTTACCAACCCGGAGCCTGCTGCTGTACAGCAACCTTTGCTGACGGCTCACCAGCTGGTCAA
This sequence comes from Parendozoicomonas verongulae, assembly GCF_009711465.1. GTDB lineage: Bacteria > Pseudomonadota > Gammaproteobacteria > Pseudomonadales > Endozoicomonadaceae > Sansalvadorimonas > Sansalvadorimonas verongulae. The sequence continues at coordinate 790 of NZ_SMME01000739.1, forward strand.
AATCCTTAACCAGACAGGACTGAATCTGTTCCAGGATGCTATTAGCGGCGAGGGGGGGCAGCATAGCAATTATGTTTTATGTACACACAGTGTAATCACGCTTTTGCTTATGTTTGCACAAGGAGCTTCAGGGGAGACCCATAAGAGATTGTTAGACGCACTGGGAAATACCGGCGACATTTTGTCCCGTTTTCTTAACAGTCTGAAAACAGAAAATCGGGGAGTGGACGATACAGCATTTAACAGTGTGAACTACATACTTCTGGACATAGAGCTTGACGTCAAAAATGATTTCCTGAACAACCCCATTCTCGGGAGTAATGGTGCACAGATAAGATCGGTTATGTTCAGTAATACTCAAAGGCGCACAGAAGCCATACACACAGTTAACCAAGAGGTTTACCATCATACCCGCAGCATGATTAGTAATGCCCTGAATCAAGACATAGTTCTTCCTTCAGCGTCTTTTGTCATGCTTAATGCCTGCTATTTTAAAGGGGACTGGCTGACCCGGTTTGATTCGGTATACGGTCAGTTCATGACACCCAGTGGCCAAAAGCCGGTCCGGATGATGAAAAAAACGTCCAAGGGAAACAGAGGTGATAGTGGAAATATGGGGTATGTCTGCCACAACAACTGGCAGGGTGTATCAATACCTTATCAAGGTGGGCGATATGAAGCCATTGTTCTCTTGCCACCAGAATCTACAATTCCCGCATTCATAGACCCTTCCACTTTGGAAGCCCTTCTCGACAACATGACTCCACCCACTCAGGAACTGATGCTGATAATGCCCAAATTCAAGCTCAGTCAGACCATTAATTTGAAAGCCACTCTTGGCTGGCCTGGTGGTTTATTAGCTAATCCAGACCTGAGCCGGTTAACGGATAAATTGCCATTCACTGTTGATTTTGTACAGCACAAGGTTGTGATGGAAACTGACGAGGAGGGAACCCGGCTCGCAGCGACCACATCACTGGGGGTAAGCCTTGGAGCAGCTCCCCAGCCAATACAGGTCAAAGTTAACAGACCTTATCTGTTTATCGTCCGGGAAAAATCCAGTGGAATGATAATGTCCATCGCTCAGATATCCGACCCGAAAACCCAGATCTCTGATGATTAGTCTGGTTATCGGCCCTGCCATTTGTCCTTTCCAAACTAAAACGTGTCTTTGATGCTTTCTGTTATGAATATATGATTTCATTTGTCTGAGCATTTATGCTGCAATCGAAGCTCAAGAGATGAAAACCATGCAAATAGAAGTCAAAACATTCAGCGAACTTACAATAAACGCACTGTATGACATCCTGAAACTTAGGTGTGATGTCTTTGTCGTAGAACAGGAGTGCGCTTATCCAGAGCTGGATGAAAAAGATCGCCATCCTGAAACCCTTCACGTCAGCTTATTAGACGACAGTGGAGAGTTGATAGGCTACAACAGAATTGTTCCTCCAGCATTGAGTTATCCTGAGCCCAGCATTGGCCGAGTGGTTGTCATATCCAGCCATCGCGGGAAAGGTCTGGCGGCGCAGGTAGTCAAAGCGTCTATTGAAGTGATTCACAAACAATGGCCACAGAGAGCTATTAAAATTGGCGCCCAAGAGTACCTTTTGAGGTTTTACCAGTCCCTTGGCTTCCAGAATAATTCTGATATGTATCTGGAGGATGGTATCCCCCATCGAGATATGATTCTTCCCTACCCAAACTTTCATCAAAAACAATACGATGGTAGCAATGACAGACCTGCCTGATGAAGTTTCGGTATATTGATCAGTTTGGATCAAGGTGGATAGTAATATCCGCATCAGGCATATGAGCCAGTAAACGGTGCTCCACAACCTTACCAATGTGGTGAGCCGCTTCCAGAGTCAGACCGCCATTGATATCCAGATCCATTTGAATCACCGGCGTGACACCCGACATACGAGTACGCAGGTTATGCAAATCCAGCACCCCTTCCACAGCCAGCACCTGCTCTCGAATCAGCTGTTCCTTCTCTTGATCCAGTGCCTGATCCATCAGCATCTGGATCGCCTGCCAGGCTACCGTTCCTACACTGAAAATCATATAAACGGCAATCGCTATACCAATCATCGGATCAGCCAGAGGTAAGCCTGCGGTGGCAAGAATGAGCGCAATCACAACGCCAAGATTCGTCAGTAAATCCATGCGATAGTGCATAGAATCTGTTTGGATAGCCAGAGAGCCGGTCTGTTTCACTACATAATTCTGGTACATCACAAGCCCCATGGTTACAGCCATTGAAAATGCCATCACTGAAAGGGCTATCTGGTTATTTTCAATCACGGTGCCATTACTAATCCCGTTAACTGCATGAAGAATCAGAAACAAGCCAGAACCGGCAATAAAGGCTGATTGTGCTAAAGCTGCCAGTTGCTCCGCCTTGCCGTGGCCATAGTGGTGATCTTCATCGGCAGGTTTGAGGGCGATAGATATTGCCACAAGATTAATAATCGAGGCAAAAGCATCCAGCAGAGAATCCATAAAGGTGGCGAGAATACTCACCGAGCCGGTCATTCCCCAGGCCACCAGTTTAGCGACCAAAAGTACACCGGCTGTTACGACCGACGCAGTTGAAGCGCGCTTCAATAACTTCGCTTTTTGTTGCTCATTCAATGCCTGCACAGCAACTCCTGCATTATGTTGTTATTATTGCGTCAGGAAACACTTTTGGCTCAATGCACTATGACACACTCCCACGTCGCCTGAAAAGGCTCTCTGTATTACCCACGGGTTTCCCTTTCCAGAAAATGACAGACTTCCCTTTGAGAAAAAGGCCAGCCCAGCTCATGGGCACCATAGACTAAGACGGGGATACGCTCTCCATATTGCACCACCAGCCTGTCATCATCCGCAATATCCACGACCGTCACCTCAACAGGTGCCGCCAATGGCGCACTGGCAATGAGGCTCCATGCCTGATCACAGAGATGACAGCCTGCTGTTGTGTAAAACAGAACTTTTTCCATAAAAAGCAGAGTTCCTGATAGATAACAGCGAATCAGCTCCAGAGCTTGTAAATCAAGGGAAGCGCCCTCTCCTCATACTGCTATGCTGTATGCGTGCAGATTTTGATTCTGTTTTATACGCTTAGAGAGAGGCATACTGTCAAGTATGTGTACAAAAAAGCCTCACCAGGCGATCAAACCATAACAACAAACATCTAGGGGAAAGCAGAGTATGGATTTTGGTTTTTTTAACCAGCTGCTGATTATATTTTCTGTCTCTGTGTTTGCAATTGCTCTCTTTCACCGCCTGCACATTCCGGATACCCTTGCCTACCTGATGGTTGGTCTGGTACTTGGTCCTACGGCTACCGGCATTATTGACACCAGTTTTGACATTACTCTTTTAGCAGAAATTGGCGTGGTTTTTCTGCTGTTCTCCCTTGGTCTTGAGTTCTCGCTGGCCAATGTGCTGGCGATGCGACGCATTGTGTTCGGGCTGGGCGGATTGCAGGTGATGATTTGTACTCTGCTGATTGGCTTTTGTGGTTTACTGCTGGGCTTTTCTCCTGCTGGCACTTTGGTGATGGCAGCGGGTTTATCTCTCTCCTCAACAGCCATTGTCTCCAAAGAGCTGACCCGCCGGAACGAACTGCGCTCCCGGCACGGACAGCTGACTATTGGTACGCTGATTTTTCAGGATATTGCGGCAGTCCTGTTTCTGATTCTGATTCCTGCCCTTGCTGGTATTGGTGGCACCAGCCTGACAGAATCACTGCTCTTAAGCCTTGGTAAGGGTATTGGTTTTGTGGCCTTCATGGTGTTAGTTGGCCGCTACATCCTGCCCCGCATGTTCCATGAAATTGCCCGCACAAAATCTGAAGAGCTATTTGTTCTCAGCGCCATTGTCGTGTGCCTGATGGCAGCATGGCTCACCCATTTGCTGGATCTCTCCATGGCACTGGGCGGGTTTGTGGCCGGTATGATGCTGGGGGAAAGCCATTATCGCCACCAGATAGAAACCGATATCCGCCCTTTCCGGGATATTCTGCTGGGGCTGTTCTTTGTGTCTGTAGGGTTGATGCTGAATCTCGACCTGTTTATTGCAAACTGGCACATGATTCTGTTGGCGGCCACTGGGTTAATTCTGTTCAAAGCGTCCATGATCACCATGCTGGCATGGTTTATTAACAACGGTAAGAAGACAGCGATTCGCACAGGTATTTCACTGGCTCAAAGCGGAGAGTTCTGTTTTGCACTGGTGGCCCTCGCCAATCAGTTTCACCTGCTGCAACCAGGCACCAGTTCCTTTGTACTTTCAGTCACCATCGTCTCTATGGCAGCAACACCACTACTGATTCGCTACAGCGGACCACTGGCAGATTTCTTTGCCGGGCAAAAGCAGCACAAAGAGCCCCGCAACGAAACAGACGTAATCAGCCAACAAACCGAAGATGTCAACCAGCATATTCTGATTCTCGGATATGGCCGTGTGGGCCAGGCCATCAGTCACTTCCTGCGGGAAGACAATTTACCCTTTGTGGCCATTGATGATGACCCTATCCACGTTAGAGAAGCCAGCCGGGCAGGTGAGCCGGTGTTTTTTGGGGATTGCCGACGTACAGAACTGGTTCAGGCTGCAGGTCTGCATCGTGCACGTATGGTGGTCATCTGTATCGATAGCTCACAGGCCGCCCAGGATACATTGAAAGGCATTCGTTCCGTTAATCGCAATGTGCCGATCCTGATAAGAACCCGCGACGATAACAAGATGAACGAATTGAAAGCCAATGGTGCTACTCAGGTTGTGCCCGAGGTTCTGGAATCCAGCCTCGTCATCGTCAGCCATGTGCTCACTATGCTGGGCCAGCCCGAGCACTCTATTGCTCAGCGAATCCAGTCGGTGCGCCGAGAGCACTACGATATTCTTCACGGTTTCTTTTTTGGCCAGTCGGAAGCCCTGCGTACCATAGAAGGTGAACCCTGCGAGCTTCTTCACGGCGTTACCCTGCCCGACGAAGCCTGGGCCGTTGGCAAAACTGTGAGCGACCTGTCTCTTGAAAAAAGCGGTGTAATCCTTAAGTGGGTAAGCCGTGATGATGAATCTCTCCCCCTGGCCCCGAACCTGAAGCTCTACCCCGGTGACTCTCTGTTACTCAAGGGTACTCAAAAACAGATTGAACAGGGGGAAAACCGCCTATTAAGAGGGAAATAGCCCTACCCTTTACAGATCAACAGGAAAATAATCGTATTTTTTTTGTAAAATAGAACGATTCCCTTGCAGGCTCTCCAAGCAGGTCTACGCTTCCCTCTTTACGGTTGCCAATAGATGTAAAGAGGACGTGCCTATGCTGGCTCAACAAGACCTGCCGATCCTGCGAACGCTCAAAAAGCTCTACTTATCACTCCCCTTCTTGTTAGCCCTGCCTTTTATGGGATCTGCATGGGCAGAAGACGATTTAGCCACCACTCTTGTTGTACTTTACAAAGATAAAACCGGCAACGTACGCGCGGAAACAGATAACAATGGCGCAACCAAAGTCAGCTTCCGCAGCGACCTGGTGAAAAGCATTGCCAGTATTGATATAGACACTCATGCACTGGGTATTAATCCTGGTGGTGTGCGTCTGGATGGCAAGGCCATACCTTCCGAGATACCATTCAGACTCCCTCTCGGTGGACGCTTTGCCAATTCACAGGTGGATATGAGCTGGGAGCTTGTTGAGGCTCGCCCCCGCCGCTCTTCTCTGGAAACTATGGGTCGTCTTCTGATACCTTTCGCTGGTGCAGTAGCCGCTCTGGGTGGCCTTGAGCCCACCTATGACTCCGATGGCGAACTGATTCATTACGACTATGTAGGTACAAATTTCTCCCATAACGTAGGCCATTATCTGATCATGGCTACGATGCACAATCTAGCGGATGAAATCGACACCAATCTTGCGAACCTTCTGGAAGATCACAGACACCACCTTGGTGGCGTGATTTCACCGGAATGGGCTGCGAAAGGCGCTGTAGCCGTGATTATGTTCGGCGGTGGTGGCCTGAAAAATGTCAGTAAAAAGGTAGAGGGTATTGGCAAAAGCCTGAGTCTTGGTCAGGCCACTCGTTTCTTTGCCCAATCACGTACAATTTCCGTTTCCAATCTGTTTTTAGGGGAAGTATCGGGGCAGATGGTTGACAGGGTCACCAGCCTTTCACCGGAAGTGCGCAAGGTCGTAACCAAAGCTCTTGGTGGTGTGGCCACCGGTGGACTCTACACACTGCTAACCTCTGCCGCTCATGCCAAAGACAGCACAACCGACCTGCATGGCAAAATCAGTAATGCTGGCATTATCGGTGTAAGCAAGGCCGTAACGCCTTTTGTACGAGACTTTGTCGGTGATTTCACGAAAAACAAAACTCTCGAGCATATGGGCACTCATGCGGTTATGACATCCCTGACCCTGCCTATTGCAGCCGGCGTTTATGGCTTACTCTATCTTAGCTCTGATGATATTCAGTCCCTTGGAGGAGCAGGTTATCTGACTCGTCTGGCGGGCGGCAGCTTCGCAAAAATGGCTGGTTATTCCATGGGAAATATCTTTGGCAAGGACACCTTAAAATCCTATTTTGGGGACTCCTGGGGCGCACCATTAGCTATGTCAGCAACCTTCGTAGCGACAGCAATGCTGGCGAATGCCGGAATGATTCAGTACAACCGCCACTCTTTTGCCGGCTCTGCAGGCAAAGAATTTTTCCTGAAACTGCGGGATGGCATCTACATTGCCACCCTCATGAATGGCACCACCGCTGTTATTGAAGACGTCTTTCGCCGTGGAGCACCACTGGAGCAGAGTGTACGTCTAAACCTACGATTTAAACCGATACAGGTCACCAGCGTTCCCGGTTTGGCTGATACTGACTCCTCTCATGAGAATGAAAGCGAAAGGCATAGGGAACTGTAAGCTGGATATTTCATCACGCTCACGACATAGTGGTAACTCAGATTATAAATGCACAATGCGTCCTCTCGGGGAGCCACTATGCAAGACAACAAGCAACAAGATCGAAGACCGCCCGGGTTGATGTCGGTGATTCAAAGTACACTGGCTGCAGCCTTTGGCGTACAAAGTAACAAAAAGCGAGAAAAGGATTTTTCTGATGGGAAGCCCAGTCAGTTTATTATTGCTGGAATTGTGTTCACCGCACTATTCGTCCTGACACTATTGGCCATAGTAAACACAGTGATTTAGGCTCCAAGAAGCCGACAGGTTCGGCTTCTTTTCTTGCGGCCATAAGTTACTGCCCTGATACCCAGTACACTGCAACGGCTACAGCCAGAATAATCAAGGCCACAGCAGAAACTGCATCAACACGACTATCAACCGTCCTGTTCTCCTGATTACTGGCATTCTGATCAACGTCCATAGAAACACCTCTTTTTGAGTCCTTCTTATTATTGTTCATTCAAGTTATCTTGCTACAAAAAAAGCTGCAACTCTATTATCCGCTCTGCTCAGAAGGTTATACGACAACCTCTATATAATTAGGCGTCATCCTTAT
>NZ_SMME01000493.1:0-92 GCF_009711465.1 Parendozoicomonas verongulae
CAGACAAAGGGCCTGTCCCCTGTGTGGATATGTTTGTGGGTGGTGAGATGACCGTATGAGGAAAATGCTTTGTTGCACCCGTCCTGGTCACA
>NZ_SMME01000493.1:388-1051 GCF_009711465.1 Parendozoicomonas verongulae
GCAGGCATTGAAATGCGGAAGCTGGGAAGGAAACAGGTCCCCCGAAGGAAGGGGAGAGCAGTGTATGTGAGGGGGAGCGTCCTCACCTGAAGATACATGGCACATGTTTGCTTTATCCCGGATCCATGTTGTTGCACCTGTTTCAACGGCCAGATGCTGCGCTGGCGTTGAGGTGGTGAGAGTTAATCCGTTTTTTTGTTTTTCTCCCTGGCAAAGCATAAGGTGATGTTCGGTTGTCCTGTCAATGACGCAGGATGTTGTTTTATGGGGATGGATATGTGTGCTGTCCGCATTTTGTATAGCAATATTGCCTGTCGATGTCACATCTAGTGGCGGTAACGGAATAGATTGAAGAGGTCTGCTCTTGTCTTCTGATGCATAGGTGGAGATAAAGCCAGGCTGATCACTGTGCAAAGACTGGTGGCAACAAAGTTCAGCCTGAAGACCATTCCCATCCTTCCAATAATTAAGAGCAAATAAGATAGCAACGTAGCTGGTGACCTTTGGTTATGCTGGTGTTTACTGCACTGCCCGTCTGTCGCTGGATGTGGTGAAAATCTTGTTACACCCGTCAAAGTCACAGACAACGGGTTACTCCCTTGTATGGGTGTGTTTGTGTCTGGTTAGATTACTGGATGTGGTGAAAGACTGGGTGCACCCGTC
>NZ_SMME01000446.1:0-100 GCF_009711465.1 Parendozoicomonas verongulae
GTGGCTTTTTCCTGCCATTGTCCGTCAACCAGCCCCCAGATTTTTGCGGTGTGATCATTAGAGGCGGTCCCAAGGTGAGTTCCGTCTGGACTGAAGCTGG
>NZ_SMME01000446.1:495-878 GCF_009711465.1 Parendozoicomonas verongulae
GGTTTTCTCCTTCCATTGCCCATCAACAAGCCCGCTGACTTTAGCGGTGCAATCATAAGAGGCAGTCACAAGGTGAGCTCCGCCGGGGCTGAAGCTGGCATGTATTACCCCGTCAGAATGCTGAACGGTGGCTTTTTCCTGCCATTGTCCGTCAATCAGCCCCCAGATTTTGGCGGTGTGATCATTAGAGGCAGTCACAAGGTGAGTGCCGTCGGGGCTGAAGCTGGCATTTGTTACGTAGCGAGAATGCTGGATGGTGGCTTTTTCCTGCCACAGAATGCTGGACAGTGGCTTTTTCCTGCCATTGCCCGTCAACCAGCCCCCAGATTTTTGCGGTATGATCATTAGAGGCGGTCGCAAGGTGAGTTCCGTCGGGGCTGAAG